>CAYWPW010000137.1:4259-5780 GCA_964460095.1 uncultured Candidatus Cloacimonadota bacterium | reverse complement strand
CTTTATTCCGGTAGTTCGGATGATGAAAATCGTTTTATAGAAATTAAATCAAGAGAGTCTGGAACACAGCCTTTGCTTAGTTTTGATTATACTCCAGCAGAAGACGATACTAGCAGAACTTTTTCCAATACTGTAACTTATGATACATCTATGTTTCTGAAAAAAGATGGTACAAATGAAGATTTTGTAACTTTTGAAGATGAATTGATTATTTCCAATATTCAACCAATAAAAATGTATCTGAATTTTGATATTTCAGATTCTGTTTTTATAGCAGATAGTTCAGGAATTGAGACTAATTACGATTACACGATGATGACCATAAACAAAGCTGAAATTATTTTAAGTGTAAAAGATTCTACGGAATTTACCTATCCTTTGGAAACGAGTTTTACATTATTTCCATATCTTGTAACCAGTGAGGATCCGCAAATTCCTTTTGCGTATAGTGAAGATTACGAATATATTTATGGTTCACTTAATTCATCAGGAAGTTCTGCAGACACAGAGTTTATTATTGATATAACCAAAATAGTTCAGGTAATAACATCAGGAGAAAATGAAAATAATGGTATTCTTATAAAATCAACCAAAGAAAATAAAGATTTCAGTTTCATAGATTTTGGTACTAAATTTGATGAGGGGAAAGAGCCAAAAATAAGAATAATTTATACTCCACCAATTTTTGAGGATTAAATTTTATTTTGCGAGGATAAAATGAAGATAATAACATTTTTAATAATTATTATTATGTTATTTTCGTGTGCAAAAAAGGAAGAAAAAATTATTGCGCAGGTAGATAATAACAAGCTTCTTTTGGAAGGTTTTGAATGCAACTTTGATGAAGATGTGTGGAAAAATATGAAGATTGAAGAAAAGCAGGAATATATTCAGGATTGGATTCAATTAACTTTACTATCTCAGGAAGCAGATAAATTAAAAATATCGGAAACACCGGAAATCCAATCTAAGATAAAATCTGCTGAAATGAATATCAAATCCAATGCTCTGATTGCTCAAAGATTTTCTGATATAACTGTTTCTGAAGAGGAACTTTTTAATTATTATAAACTTCATAAAAGTAAATTCTTAAAGAAATCTAAAGAATATAAATTACAGAGAATTATTATAACAGATGATTCTGAACTTGATATGATCAGGGATGAAATAAAGAATACTTCTTTTGACGAAGCTGCAGAAAAATATTCCGAAGAAAATATTGGGAGAACCGGTGGTTTTGTAGGATTTATATCCAAAAAAGATGTGAGAGAAGTTATTTGGAATACGATAATTTATTTGAAAAAAGGCAGATATAAAACTGTTCAAATTGGAAATGCCTTCCATATTGTTCGCTATACTCAAAATCGGTTAATGGCGGTTGAAAAGAATTTTTCTGAAGTTAAAGAAGAAATCAGAGAAATTGTTATGCAAAATAAAAAAGAAGAAAATTTCAAAAATTTAGTAGAAGATTTAAAAACAAATGCAAATATAATTATAAATTATGAATATATAAAAGAGTGA
>CAYWPW010000137.1:0-4159 GCA_964460095.1 uncultured Candidatus Cloacimonadota bacterium | reverse complement strand
ATATAAAAGAGTGAAATGGAGAAAAGATGAAAAGAGTTTTTCTGATACTGACTTTGATAGGTTGTATTATATTTCTTTGTGCTGAGGTTGTGGATAAAATCGTGGCAAAAGTTGGAAGGAAAATAATTTTACGAAGCGATCTGGATATGCGAATTCAGCAACTTGAAACTGCCGGAATTCTTACACAAGATATTAGCGAATACGATATTCTTAATCAAATGATTGAAGCGAAAATTATTATACAAAAGGCAAAACAAGAGGAATATGAAGTTGATGAATATGAAGCACGAAATCTTGCAGATAAAGAGATAAAAAGAATTTCTGCACAGTTTCCATCAGAAATTGAATTCAAAAAAGAACTGAAAAAACAAGGATTATCTGTTCTTGATCTAAAAGATTATTACGTTCAGATGATAATAGAGCAACGTCTAAAAGAAAAAATAATTCAGTCGGAAATAAAGCAGAAGATTCATATAACCGAAGGTGAAATTGAGGATTATTATAATCAGCACAGCGATGAAATTCCAGCACGACCGGCAATGGACCAAATCGGTATGATAATGATAACCATCAAACCGAGTGAAGATACAAAAGAAAATGCTTTGATAGAAATTAATAAGATAAAGAACAGTTTGGATGATGGAGAGGATTTTGCTGAACTTGCCAAAACAGAGAGTGATTGTCCATCAGCAAACTCTGGCGGAGATTTAGGTTTTTTTGGCAGCGGTATGATGGTAAAACCATTTGAGGAAGCAGCTTTTGCTTTGCAACTGGGAGAAGTAAGCGAAGTTGTGGAAACCAGCTTTGGATTTCATATTATAAAATTAGAAGAAAAAGAAGGTGATGAAATCAGGGTGCGCCATATTCTAAAGAAAATTGAGATTGATGAAGATGATATATTTTCAGCGGAAAATTTGATGAATAATATCCTGGAAAAACTAAATAGCGGAGAAGATTTTGTCAGCCTAGCAATAGAATATTCCGAAGATGATTCATCTGCTGCAAACGGGGGCATTATCGGAGAATTTACAATAGAAGAATATCCTGAAATGTTCAAAGAATATTTGGAAAATTTAGATTATGGTGAATATACACCCGTGGTTAGAGAAGGTGATATTTTCTATATTTTTTCAAAAATAAAGGAAGTAGAGGAAAGACCGTTTTATTTTGATGAGATATATGAAAATCTGAAAGAATTTGTTACTTCCAAAAAAGAGACAGAGCTTTATGAAAACTGGATGAAAGAGCTGATGAAAGAAACTTATGTTGAAATTCTTCTGAATGAATGAGAAAGTTTTTCGACCTCTTCCCAGCCCTCTCCTATCGAGGAGAGGGAGACAAAAGTTTCACTTATAATCGTAGGAGAAGGTGAAATTCGATGAAAAAAATATCGATTTATATTTCAACACTTTTAGGAATTGGATATTTTCCGATTGCACCGGGAACTGCAGGTTCTGCTGTTGCTGTAATTGTCTATTTTCTCTTGCCTGATATCTGGTCTGTCGGTCTACAGAATAATTTAATTGTTCTTTTCTGTTTGATAGTTATTAGCTTGATTTCAGTGATATTTATTTCTAAAGCAGAAGATGAATTGGGACATGATAGCGGGAAGATAGTATTAGATGAATTTTTAGGGTACTTTTTTGCAGTTTGGTATCTGCCCAAAAATATGTATATTATTATCGGAGCTTTTTTCCTGTTTCGCCTGTTTGATATAATTAAGCCCGAACCTGCAAATATGTTACAAAAACTTCACAAAGGCTGGGGAGTACTGGCAGATGATGTGATGGCTGGAATCTATGCGAATATTTGTTTACAGATTATTGTGAGAATTTTTCCTATTGTTGTGGTTAGATAAAATATTGTAAAAAAAAGGAGAGATAAAAAAATGTTTTATTATGTTTTAATGCAGGCAGGTACAGAGACCGCTACGCAACCCAAACCAAATATGTTAGCTCAGTTTTTTCCGTTTATTCTTATGTTTGCGATTCTTTATTTTTTGATAATCCGTCCGCAAAAGAAAAAACAGAAAAACCATCAAAATATGATTGATAACGTCAAAGTTCATGATACGGTGATAACAAATGGCGGAATTATCGGAAAAGTGGTGAACATAAAAAAAGAGAAGAATATCCTGGTCGTAAGAGTAGATGAAACGAACAATACAAAAATCGAATTTCAGAGAAATGCTATTGTAGGAATTATCAAAGATGAAAAAAAGGGGCAAATTACTTCCAGTTAGAATAATTGGAGATAAAATTCTTCGGCAAGTTGCAAAACCTGTAACTGAGATAACCGATGAAATAAGACAATTAATTGCAGATCTCAAAATAACTTTATATGAGAAAGATGGAGTTGGATTGGCAGCTCCACAGGTTGGAAAATCACTAAGAATAGTTATTTCCGATCCTTATTGGTACAGAGATAATCGAAAAAATCCTCGTGTTCTTATTAATCCAAAATTTCTCGAATTTGAGGGTGAAACTACTTCTGAAGAAGGATGTCTCAGCATACCCGGAATATTTGAAAAAGTAATTCGTGCTGATAGAGTTGTGATCGAAGCATTGGATGAAAATGGGGAATTAAGACAATATTCTGCAGACGGTTTGTTCGCAACATCATTACAACATGAATACGATCATTTGGAAGGAATTCTATTTGTTGATAGAGTTCCCAAATTAAAGAGAGTATTTTTAAAAAGGAAGATCAGAGAATTGGAAAGTACAACAGATGAAGATGGAATAAACCTGAGAAATGAAAAGCCTGATTAGACATACATTTTGGAACTAACGCAGAATAAGATGGAATTGAAGAATATTGTTTTTATGGGAACTCCCAGTTTTGCTGTTCCTTGTTTAGAGCTTCTTTCATTCACAAAATTCAAACCTGTTTTATGCATCACGCAACCGGATAAACCAAAAGGACGGAACAGGAAACTTTCTCCCCCGCAGATAAAATTAAAAGCTGAAGAATTAAATATTCCTGTAATTCAACCGGAAAATGTAAACGATTCTGAGGTTATTAATTATCTGAACGACATAAAACCTGATATTATTATTGCTGTAGCTTATGGAGGTTTTCTCAAAAAAGAAATCAGGAAACTTCCCAGGAATGGATGTATAAATCTCCATCCGTCTTTACTTCCGAAATACAGAGGTTCATCGCCAATAAATTATGCTCTTTTCAATGATGATAAAATTACAGGAAACACGATTATTAAGATTGTTGCTAAGCTGGATGCCGGTCCCATTCTTTATCAGAAAAAGATTGAAATAAAAGAAAATGAATGTTATACAGAGCTTTATAAAAGGCTTTCAGAAGAGGGTGCCAAAGATATTCTGCAAGTTCTGGAAAAGTTTGAAAAAGATGAAATTACAATAAAAGAACAAGACGAAACTAAAGCAACATTTACTCATAAAATATTGAAGGATGACCTGATTATCGATTGGCGGAATTCAGCAAATAACATTCACTGTAAAGTTCGTGGTTTAGCAGAAAAACCTGGTGCAATAGCTTCGATTAAAGAAAGGAGAATCAAGATTATTGAAACTGAGATTCTTAAAATGAAGTCTAAGAAGAAACCCGGAACAATAAAGGAAATAATAAAAAATATTGGTCTGGTTGTGGCAACTTTAGATAATGATATTTTAATAAAAAAAGTTCAACCAGCAGGAAAAAAGATTATGAATTCGTTTGCTTTTAATCTTGGTGCCAGATTGGAAATTGGAGATAAATTCGAAAATGGATTTTGAAATTAACACAAAAGGCAAAAATCTTTTTTTGGGTTTAGCCACAGTTACTTTACTATTGATGATGGTTATTACAACTCTTTTGTGGTGGTTTGTATCTCCCCGCCTGCATGAAATAAATAAACTTCTGGCAGAAATTTCTTTAACAGCACTTCGCATTTTTTACATTGTCCTGATTTTAGGAACAGTTCTGGTTTATCTTACCTGTTTTTTAGAACGGTATTTTCTGATTGCACGTTTTGCAGTTGTAGCATTCAATCGTGTTCTCTTTCCAGTAACAATATTTTTTGGAAGTATTATCGGAATTTCAAAAGATAAACTTCGCGAATCATATGTCCATGTAAATAATGCTCTTATGAAAACAATAAATAAGAAGTTCAAAGCGAAAGAAGTATTTATTCTTCTTCCCC
>CAYWPW010000136.1:0-5857 GCA_964460095.1 uncultured Candidatus Cloacimonadota bacterium | reverse complement strand
GATATTCATTTTTCATTATTTTTTCCTGTCAATCCTGTTTATCCTGTCAATTTTACCCGTGCCAATCCGTAAAATCCGTGTCATCTGTGTTCCCTTTTTTGTCACAGACTTTTCTTTACTAATATTCGATTCTTTCTGTCCAGGTTATCTCAAAAGTTGTACCGGGTTTAAGAGTTTTTTCAAATTCAATCTGATTTACTTTCTCCTTTTTGAATGGAACATTGTTTTTTAAAATTTCCCAATCTCCACTAATATAGTGAATCACGTTAATAGTTTTGGTTTCTTTAGAGCGATTCTTAAGAGTAACTACTATATCTTTTTCCGATATGGTTCGAGAAATCTTGCGAGTATCTGTAACTTCTGTTTCTCCGATCAAATCAAAAGCATATCCGGTTGTGAGAGTTACTTTTTCCTCTGCTGCCGTATGATCAATCCTGTCTTCACCGATAAATTCCAGGTTATCATCTGCTTCATCTAATTTATAGATTTTCACAATACCTTTTGGCAATGGCATTCCCAAACCATCAACTTCACTGTTTTTGAATTCGATTTTGCTGGCAATTTTATCTGTGTAAGTTTGATATTCGTATCTTGAATTAGCTTTTGCTATTGCAGTAGGGAAGAGGGTGATTTGTTTTGTCTGGTTGTTGTTTATAGAAACTTTATCACTCAAAGTATAAAGATGAAAATCATGAAACGATTTTTCTTCGAAAGAAGGAACTCCTTTTCCTTCAGATTCAAGAGTAAAAGACATTCTGGTATCAAGATGTTCCCCATATCTTTTTTTTAATTTCTGCACATCTCCGGCAATAAGTTTGAGTTTTGTATCTGCAAAGGCTTTTCCTGTTTCATTTGTAATCGTAACCCATGAATTGATTCCCATTTCATTTTTCGTATCATTCCAAACCGCATTATAAGTAACTTCCCAGCTCATTCCTCTGCAAATATAGGAAAGGTCGATTGGATATTTCCCAGCTTTTTTAGTTATTAGTTTCCAATGCAAAGTAGGTTTCAAATAAAAATTGTCCGGTAATTCAGCCAGATTGAAATTACGGATTTCAGCTGATTTCACAAGAATAAGTTTATTTGTGGTTTTTTCCAGAATTCCAACTGTAGAACCATCCACAAACTGCAACTGTCCCAAGAATTTATCATCAGTTTTAGAAACGACTTCAATTTCTTTTCCAATATATTTCTGAAGAATCTTATTGGAATTTGCCAGGTCATATTCATAGTTTTGAGAAAAAATTTCCAAACCGTCTTTTAAAGGTTTGATGATCACTGAATTCGCTTCGATCATTATGGGAATATCATCCATATCATATTCCTGAAAGCCTTTCCCCAGTTCCAAATCCAGAGTGGTTCTGATTAATGAGAAATTCTCATTGTAAATCGTAACCTGATTTTGTGCTATTAATATGGCAGAAAAAAAAGTTAGCATAAGAAAAATTTTTGTTTTCATGTTTCCTCCTTTTATCCAATTATATTTATTATTTTTGCTATTATCATATCAATTCCGATTTTGTTGAAACCTCCTTCAGGAATAATTACATCAGCAAATCTTTTGCTTGGTTCCACGAACTCGATGTGCATGGGACGCACAGTTGCACGATATTGGTCAATAACAGATTCGAGATTACGTGCACGTTCTTTTATATCTCTTTCGATTCTACGAAGAATGCGGATATCAGGATCTGTATCAACAAATATTTTAATATCCAGCAATTCTCTTATTTTTGGATTCTCAAAAAGTAATATCCCTTCTACTATTATAATTTTTGTTGGTTTTTTGGGAATTTTATTTTCAGCTCTAAGATGAGTCTCGAAATTATAAGTGGGCATATTGATGGGAACACCTTTTTTCAAGGAGCGGATGTGTTTTATAAAAAGTTTATTATCTAAGGATTGAGGATGGTCGTAGTTGATTCTGCTTCTTTCTTTCAAAGACATGCTTTCAAATGATTTGTAATATGAATCCTGCGTGATTATCGTGATATCCTGTTTAACTTCCTTTTGGATTGCATCTGCAATTGTACTTTTGCCGGAACCTGTTCCTCCTGCAATTCCTATTATGACTGGTAAAGGCATTCATTCTCCTACTTTTTTTAGATAATATCTTTGAAACAGAGTTTCCTTTTCAATTTTATTCCCAAATAGAATTTTCGAACAAGCGGAAACTGTCATTCCCAACTCGATTGGGAATCCATTCCTTATTGTCTTTATGGATTCCCGTTTTCACAGTAATGACAGATAGAATAAAAAGAGATTTCCAAACCGGAATCAATTTCCAATAAAAACGATTCAAAGCAAGGATTCTGTTTCAGAAAGTCAAGATATTCCGTTACGGATTCTTTGTGTGAAACAATGTTGTCTGCGATGACAACAGCATTATCCGAGAGTTTATCCAATAATAATTTTAGATAAGATTCATACTTTATTTTTTCCGCATCGATAAAAACAAAATCAAATTTTTTGTTCAGTTTCGGAATAATATCTTCTGCCAAACCAAAATGTTGGATAATATTTTTTCGACTTTTCAAATTCTTTTTAGCGAGTTCGAATCTGGATTCATCTGCTTCGATAGTATCAACGAAAGCATTTTCAGCAGCCAGGGAAAGCCAGAAAGTGGAATAACCATTTGAAGTGCCAATTTCTAAAATATTTTCCGGAGATTTTGCTTTTATAAAAGAATATAAAAATTTGGCAGTTTGCTCTCTAATATTCCAGAAACTTTCAGAAGATTGTTTTTGCTTTTCAAATCTTTCTAATTCTTTCTTGTATTTCTGAATTATTCTTTCCATTTATATGTTCCTAAAGTGCCTTTTAAAGCAAAGTATATAAAATACGGAATATAAAAAATCTCAGCTAAAGGAAAAGTTTGCATAATTTTTATCTGCTTGATTTTTGCTGAAAATGTGATTAGTAAAAGAAATTCAGGTACGATTTTAATTAGAGATAGCTCTACAAACTGAAAAATAGAGATGTTTCCCAAAATCAGCATCACCAATGATAAAGTAAAAACCAGGTAGTAAAAAAAGAAAAAAGAAGTCAGAATTTTAATTGAGATCGGATAATATTTCCATTTTGAGGCTCGTCTTGTTTCAAGGTCGATATGTTCGGTTGGATGGTCTTTATCAAACGATTTCACAATGGAATCTTGAGAAAACATGAAGTTCATTTTTCTGATGTGCTTGGACATTTTTTGCAATAGAAGGTCATCATCGCCAGATTTAAGATGACCGATACCTGCAAAACCATTAACTTTCTCAAAGATGCTTTTCCTGTAAATCATGTTTCGTCCCGTACAGGTTACACACCAATTCCAACCGAAACTACCAGCAGTGATGGCAAATATCGAAGCTCGTTCGAGATTTTTCAGCTTTGATATAAACTTATCTTTTTGGATTAAAGGAGAGAAACCAGCCAGGAAATCAACTTCCTTTGTAAAGTAAGAATTTATTGATTTCAGCCAATTTTGTGTAGGCAAGCAATCTGCATCTGTGAAAGCCAAAATCTCATAATCAGCTTGTTTTATGGCGGAATTAACGGCATTCTTTTTTCCAAAAAGCTCATCTGATTTTTTATCTATTTTCACGAGCTTCAAATTTGGAAATGATTTTTGAAAATCTTTAACTATTTGAAAAGTAGCATCTTCAGAGCGATCATCTACTATAATGACTTCATAATTTTTTGTCGGATAGTTCTGATTCCGGAGGATTTTTATAAGCTCAGGTAAATATTTTTCCTCATTCCTGGCAGCAATAATTACAGAAATATTTTGAATTTCTTTATTTGTTTTTTTAGATAAACGAAAAATTCCAAAAATAAAGAATAATACAAAACACAAATAGATAAAACTTGTTATAAAAAAAAACGTGATCATTATGAAACTATGGATTCGGTTAATTCGATAAATTCGGCAAGATCAGGTGATTCTCTTTTTATATCGTCCATTGTAGGATTAGCAATTGTCTTTGTTTTCTTAGCTTTTTTAAGTGTAAAATTAATCCTGACTTTAAGGTTGAAATGATTTGAAATAATCTGAGTTATGAATTCCTTTTCATCAACTAATAGATTGTAAGCTATAGAATTGGACACAATAAAATGAATAAAGTTATTAGATATACTTTCTATCTTGCTATTATTAAAGTAATTAGCAAGGATCATCTTCTCTTTTTTGATCTTATTTAGAATAATTTCCTTATCATTTTCAATATCAATAATCGTGATTTCCTTGATATGCGGTTTTTCTTCAGAAACCTCTTTTGTAAGTTCAGATTTTACTTCCTCAGTTTTTTTATGAAGGATTTTTTCATTTTTCAGCGAACTTAAATCAGGTTTTTCCTCCGGTTTGGCAATAACCTTTTCAAAGCTTTTTGATGAAATATCTTCCAGAATTTTCTCCAGAGATTTAAGTTCAGATAGTTTTGCCAGTTTTATGAATGACATTTCAGCCACGAGGATTGGATTTGTACTAACTCTAATATCCGTTTTTGTTTTGATAAGAATTGAAATAAGATAAAGCAGGTCATTTTCCTCAAATTTATTGCTGATATTTCTCATAATTGTTTTATATGATTGAGGTATTTCCTGAACATCCAGACCGATTTTCAGCAGCATCAGATTTCGAATGTATTCCAGAATTCCATTAAGAAATTCCTGGATATCATTCTCTTTTTCCAGAATATCGTGCAAAAGTTCAATAATTTTTGTGCTGTTTTTGTCGATGATCGAATTCATGATTTCATTATAAACATCTGTGTGAACTATTCCGAAAATGGAAAGAATATTTTCCAAAGTAATATTGTTTTCTCCGAAAGATAAAACCTGATCCATCAAAGAAAGAGCATCACGCATACTTCCATCAGCCTTTTTCGCCAATGTGAATAAAGCATTTTCTTCAATTGTGATTTTCTCAATTTCGCAGATAGCAGATAGCTGAGCAACAATAGCTGGAATTGGAATTCGTTTGAAATCAAAGCGCTGACAACGAGAAATAATGGTAGGAATAACTTTGTGAGGTTCGGTGGTAGCAAAAATAAAAATCACATTTTCAGGAGGTTCCTCCAAGGTTTTTAAGAGTGCATTAAAAGCATTTTTTGAAAGCATGTGAACTTCATCGATAATATATATTTTATATCTCGAATTCGAAGGTGAATACAGCAGCTCTTTTTGCAGTTCTCGAATATCATCGATGCCAGTATTAGAAGCACCGTCTATCTCAATAACGTCTGCTGAAATTCCATCGGTGATCTCTGTGCAATTTGTACATTCATTGCAGGGAAAAATGGTGGGACCTCCCTTTAGACAATTTAAACCTTTGGAAAAAATCCGAGCTAAAGAGGTTTTTCCAACTCCTCGAGGTCCGGTAAAGAGGTAGGCATGAGCAATTCGATCGAGTTCAATCGTGTTTTTCAGGATAGTTGTGATATGATCCTGAGCATAGATTTCATCAAATGTCTGGGGTCTGTATTTTCTCGCTAAAACTAAATATGCCATTAATTCCTCAATATAAATTTATCAATTGGAAATTCGAAAAATGAAGATATTTTGTCAATCTTAAAGTTGAATTTTGATAAACCTTAAAAGGTTTAAAAGATTTTTCTTCCTGATGAACCTTTTCAATGGTTATAAAATAATTTTTAATTTGTGAAGTTTTTGAAACTTTACAAATTTATGATTTCTTTTTTAAACTTCACAAGTTCTTGAAACTTGTTAAGTTTAAAATAGAGCCATTGAAAAGGTCTATTTATCAGTGTTATTGAGTTTTTTCTTGACTCGAAAAATGAGCTATTTTTTTTCGCTGAAGTGCTGAAGTGCTGAAGTGCTGAAGTGCTGAAGTGCTGAAGTGCTGAAG
>CAYWPW010000135.1:0-5864 GCA_964460095.1 uncultured Candidatus Cloacimonadota bacterium | reverse complement strand
TTATATTCCTAACTTTTTTTTCGTCACTTCCATAGGGATTCCATTTTCATCCCAACCGCGAACTGCATAATATTCATCCAGCATTTTATCCAAATGCACAACTCGATTACGGGAAGATCCTTCTTCCAGATCTTCTTCTAAAAATCTGGATGGAAGCATATCATCTTGGCGTGTGAAACCTGCTTTGGAATTGAATTCACGCTCCAGATTATAAATACGGGTTCCAACTTCTAACAGTTCATCATCCGAATAATTTAATCCGGTGACCACATTTACCATTTCTGTGAAGGTGGAAATACTGATGGCTAATTGCAAGAAACGACACAAAATCATACTATCTACAACTGCAGAAATATCTTGAAGTAAGGCTACGATTTCCGGTTTTCCATTAATGGAATAGCGATCCATAAAAACAGGTGAACCCAGAATTTCTGTGGCGATCATGTAAGCTCGCATGTGGCAGCCACCTCGATTGGAAGTAGCAAAAGCAAGAGCCTGACCTTGAACACCACGCGGATCATAAGCAGGGATTTCCAAACCTTTCACCTGCATAGCCAATTCTGGTTTGCCATACTTCTCAGCTAGTTTCTTGGAACCCAGAGCCAATTCTGCGCCGATTCCACGTTTATAAGCTATATCAGTGACCAGTTTTTCCAGGATGTCGGCATCTCCCCATTTCAATTCATGCGGGAAAACTCCTTTTTCATACAGTTCCATTGCGCAACCGATCGTACTTCCGGTCGTAATTGTATCCAATCCCAATTCGTTGCAAAGATAATTAGCTTCTGTGATCTTCGTTAAGTCATTAATTCCCAGTTGTGCACCAAACGCCCAAACAGTTTCATATTCAGGTCCTTCGCCTTCTTTGTTTTCAGTTTTAGTAGAACGTCCACAGGCAATGGAACATTTAAAGCAAGCACTGCGTTTTTGCAGCAGAACTTCCGCTATCTTCTCGCCACTTGTTCCTTCTGCATCGTTGAAAACTCCCCGTTGGAAATTCTCGGTGGGATACATACCGTGTGCATTTATCACATTTACCAGAACCGATGTTCCGAGTAACTGCAAAGATTTTCCTGTAACAGGATTTTTATCGATCAATCTATCAACTTTTGTTAAAAGTTCTTTCAGAGCATCAGGATGGGCAACTTGGATTTCTTTGCTGCCAATAGCAACGACAGCTTTTAGGTGTTTTGAGCCCATGATCGCACCCATGCCACCGCGTCCGGCAGCACGGTCTTTGTCATTCATGATAGCAGCGTAGACCACTTGGTTTTCACCTGCCGGACCAATACTGGCTACAGAGGCTTTTACAGAGTATTTTTCGGTCAATGCATCGCGCGTCTGTTGTGTATTCTTTCCCCACAAATGGGAAGCATCTTTTATTTCAATTCCATTATCCGTGATAAGCAGATAAACAGGTTTTTCAGCTTTTCCGGTTATAATAAATCCATCCAAACCAGTCTTCTTAAGCTGATTACCAAATACTCCTCCCGAGCTGGAATCGCAGATCGTGTTTGTGAGAGGAGAGCGAGATATTACCTGGTATCTACCTGCTGTTGGAATTATTCCGGTAAGCGGACCTGTCAGGAAGATTAAAGCATTTTCCGGAGAAAGAGGTTCGATTTGCGAAGAGCACATATCGGAATAAAGTTTTACTCCGAGTCCCCTGCCTCCAAGATATTTTCTTCTTAACTCATTAGTTATTTTTATTGTTTCCTGTTTGCCATTGGAAATATCTATTTTAATTATTTTTCCCATCCATCCAAACATTATAAACTCCTATTTTTAGAGCAACCAGTCTGGTTGCTAATTTTCCTCAACCAAGCAGGTTGAGTTACTTTAGTCATAGAACCTGTTGTATTTATCACGATACTCACAGGTTAAACATTTTTTTTTATAATAAGCATAAACAGCTTTGGGAAGCTTTGCTATATTTGCATGTCGTGATGGGCAGATGTGACAAGGGATCTCCGGCTCAAGCCATGCTTCGGGTGCGAACTTGAAAAATTTAGCTCCCTCCAGAATCAATACTCCCGCACTTGTTCCAAGTCTGTCTGCTCCTGCATTTATTAATCTTATAGCATCTTTAAAATTGGAAACTCCACCTGCAGCTTTAACACCGATATCAGGTCCTACGGTTTCTCTCATAATTTTCACATGATGAGGGAATGCACCAAACGCTCCGAATCCAGTAGATGTTTTAACGAAATGAGAACCGGCTTCTACAGCGAGCTGGCAGGCTTTAACGATCTCTTCATCAGTCAGGTAACAGGTTTCTAAGATCACTTTCACATGGGAAGGAGCACTGGCTTTCACAACCTGACGAATATCTTCCAGAACGAAATCGTAATTCTTATCCCGCAGTGCACCTACATTGATCACCATATCGATCTCTTTTGCACCATCACTTACAGCTTGTTCAGCTTCCAATGCTTTGAGCCTGCTTGTATTCATACCCAGCGGGAAACCGATCACAGAACACACCAGCACATCGCTATATTTAAGCTGTTCATAAGCAAATTTTACGTAATGCGGATTGATACAAACCGATATGAATCCGAACATCTTTGCTTCATTGCACAGGTTTAATATCTTCTTTTGACCGGAATTGGATTTCAGTTCAGTATGATCTATCATTTTTGCTATTTTATTAATATCAAGATTTTCCATAGAAACTCCTAATGTAACTCAAAGCTCCTGCTTTGAGATCTTTTTCACAAACCGAAGGTTTATGTAACTTTTCCAGCTAATTGCCCACAAGCTCCATTAATATCCTGACCTCTGCTTTTACGATATGTAACTGCAGAACTCAACTTTTGCATTCTAAGTATGAATTCAGCTACTTCCTCTTCCGAAGGCGATTTGAACGGCATAGAACTCACCTCGTTCCACTTTATCACATTCAATTTACAGGAAATATCTCCCAGAAATTTCAATAAAGCTTTCACATCATCTTTTCCAACATTAAAATCTTTTATCATCACATATTCGAAAGTAATGCGGGAGGTTGTTTTTTTTCGAAAATCCAGTAAGGCATTTTTCAATTCTGAAAGAGGATACTTCCTGCAGACAGGCATCAACTGCTCTCTTTTTTCCTGGATGGCAGAATTCAAAGAAACAGCTAATTTTATTTTTAATCCGCTATCTGCCAGTTCATTCAATTTGGGAATTATCCCGCAGGTAGAAATAGTAATGCGTCGTGGGCTGAAACTGAAACACTGCTCCTCTTGTAAAATTTTTACGGCTTTGATAACATTTTGCAGGTTATCCAAAGGTTCACCCATTCCCATAAAAACGATGTTTGTAAGTTTTTTTTCTTCCAGTTCTTCAATTGCCAGAAAAACCTGTGAAAGAATTTCGTAAACCTCCAAGTTCCTGGTAAATCCCAAACTTGCTGTAGCACAGAAGCCACAATTGCGAGCACAACCAACCTGTGATGAAATGCATAAAGTATTTTTTTTGTCATTTGGAATAAGTACCATTTCGATTTTATTGTCATCATTAAGAGATAATAAAAATTTCTTTGTTCCATCTTTGGAAATATCGACCTTAATTATTTCAGGAAGGAAATTATCAAAATCGTATTTCAATTTCTGTCGTAAAGACTCCGGAAGCGTGGTCATAAGCGAAAAATCTAACGTTCTATTTTTATATATCCAATTCAGGATCTGCTTCAGACGATATCTTGGTTCATCGATATCCAGTAAATAATTTTTCCATTCATTAGGTAAAAGATTGAGAATGTGAACTAACATCTTTCTAACAAATTGAATTCTTCAAGTGTAACTGTTTCGCTTTTTTTGTCTTTCGAGGAGAGAAAGATTTTGTCATTATAATAATCGTTTTTTACAACTCTCATTTTTGTTTCATTGAAAAAAACGTCATCCCCGATTTCCGGAAAGTCAGCAGCTTTTTCCAGGTAGAAATCTTCTTCAAAACGCAGACAGCAAAGCAACCTGCCGCAAGGACCGGAAATCTTAGATAAATTTCCGAGAAGATTCTGATCTTTTGCCATCTTTATGCTAACCTGATTAAACTTTTTCAGGAAAGTCACACAACAATAGGTTTTTCCGCAAATACCGAGTCCGCCATATCTGCGAGCATCTTCCCTACCGGAAGATTGATGAAGTTCGATGCGGGTTTTAAATTCATTTGCCAGTTCGCGCACAAAATCTCTGAAATCAACTCTGCCATCCGCAGAAAAGAAAAAAGTTAATTTATTTCCATCCAACTGATAAACCGTATCCAGCAATTTCATTTCAAATGGATATTTCACCACCATCTTCAGGAATTTCTCTTTAGCTTCCTGTTCTTTCTGCTTCACAATTTCCAATTGTTTGGTATCCTCTTCTGTGGCAATTCGGAGAATATTATAAATTTCATTTTTTTTGAATTTTATTTCCAATTCCTCATCAAAATAAGAACAGTTCACAATACTACCAATCTCTTCTCCACGTTCAACCTTTACAACAACTTGCGTGTCCGGTGATATTTCCAAATTCTTGTAATTATAGTAATATTCGGTTCGATCCGTTCTGAAAATTATTTCTACAAAATCCTGCATTTTATATCCTTAAATTCTTTAAACTTTCCAAAACTTATCCAGCAACTGCCGGATTCCCACCTTCGTGAGAATGACATTCATAAGAAGTTTCGGAAAGTTCTCTTTACTTATTTTGTTAAAAAATTTTTTGGCTTATTTTAGTGTAAAGCTCTTTTTCATTATCCGTAAGATTTAAACATCTTCTTTGCTTCATCAGATTGGCTGTTTCAAAGAATTTATCAATCTGATATTTTTCGTATTTTGACTGCGTCCCCCAATAGAATGAAGGAACAAAATCTGAGATTGTATCGCAGCCAAAAAGATTACACCCGATTCCGATAACTGCACCAGCATTGATAGTAGAATTTATTGCAATTTTGGAATGGTCGCCAATTATTGAACCAAGAAACTGGCATTTAGAATCTACTTTATCTTTTTTTGGATAAAAAAATATCTTCACATTTTTATAATTATTTTTTAGGTTACTGTTAATAGTATCAGCTCCCAGATTTATCCATTCACCCAAATAACTATGACCCAAAAAACCATCATGCTGTTTATTTGAAAAACCTTGAATTATGGTTTCTTCAACTTCACCACCGATTTTGCAAACTGGTCCGATAGAAGTTCCTTGATAAATTTTCGCTCCCACTTTTATAATCGACTTTTTTCCAATATAAACCGGACCGATTATCACAGAGTTTGACATAACTGCTACATTTTCATCTAAAATCACAGGACCTTCTGTGGCATCAATTACAACGCCCGGTTTTATTTCAGTTCCTTCTCCAATCCAGACATTATAAGGGTTCAGAACAGTCACTCCTGTTTCAGTTTCAAAATAATTGTCCTTATCAAAAAAATATTCCTGAAAATCATGGAGGATGTAATCAGAATTTTCTGAAATCAATTCCCATAAATACTGCCAGCAAAAACCTTTTTCAGTCCCATTTTTTTTCAGATTTTTATACACTGAACTAAAATTTTCTGTTGAGATTTTTTGTGTTTCAGGAATGAATCGTGCTGCTAAAATATCATCACCACAAAGTAAACAACTATTTTTAGAGAGATTTAATATTTTCTTTTTTAATCCCTCGTTTATCTTCAAACGGCTGTTAATAAAAATCGTATCAATGTTTCTTAAAGTATTTATCTGCCAATCGGGATGACGTTCCTGATAGATTTTTTTTAGTTTTTCCGAGATGATTACATTTGTTTCTTCAAGAGCAAAATAAGATGCAATTCTCTGTCGTAATTTCAGGATTCCAACTCGCAAATCTCCGGTTGAACGAGTTAATGTGACAGGAAAAAAGTTTTCCCA
>CAYWPW010000134.1:0-5864 GCA_964460095.1 uncultured Candidatus Cloacimonadota bacterium | reverse complement strand
GCGAATTAACACGAATTTAATTTTCTTTTTTATACCAGTAAACCAGTTCAACTGATTCAACCAATTCAACCAGTTCAACCAATTCAACCAGTTCAACAAATTTAACCAGTTCAACAAATTTAACCAGTTCAACTGATTCAATCGATCCAACCATTTCGAAGGTTAATGTGGAAGAACCTCTCTCTGAGAAACCATTCGTAAGGTTTTCTCCAATACAACTAAAACAAAACATTTGACTTTTAAATTATATTCTAAATTTTACCTATATGAAAAAAATCGTAATTACAGGTTCGAATGGTTTTATCGGTAGTTTTTTAGCGAAAAAATTAATCCAACAAAAATATGATGTAACCTGCTTTGTTCGTGATGGCTCCAATATTGAACTCCTCCCGGATAACAGCCAAATTGTTTATGTGGATTACTCTAACGAGAAAGAAATTTCAAATCTTCTTCAGAATCAGGAAATCATAATTCATGTAGCCGCTTTGACCCGGGCAAAAAAGTGGCAGCAATTTAAGAAGATAAATATCGAACTTACTGAAAAATTAATCAATTTCTATAATACTTCAAAATCTCTCAAACAATTCATTTTTATCAGCAGTCAAGCAGCAGCAGGACCGGCAATAAATGAAAATCCAAAAACTGAATCTGATCTTTGCACACCAATTTCGATGTATGGGAAAAGTAAATTCTTAGCGGAAAATATAATTAAAAAGAAAGCAGAAAAACCATGGACTATCATTCGTCCTGTGGCTGTTTTTGGACCTGGAGAAAAGGATTTCCTTCAAATTTTTAAAATGGTTAAAAAACATATTTCGTTTCTTATCGGATATTCCAAGAAATTCCTGAACCTTATTCCTGTTGATGATTTAACAGAAATTATCATTAAAACTATGGAAAATCAAAAAGCTTATAACCAGATTTTCTTTGCTTCTGATGGAAATGTTTACACCTGGAATGACATTATCTCAAATTTGGAAAAAGCCTTGAACACATCTTCTATTCGATTCAGGATTCCTGAAACCTTACTTTTTCCTGTGGCTGTTATTTCAGAATTCTGTGCATTTCACCGACAAAATATTCCTTTATTTAATAGGGAAAAAGTGAAAGAAATGAAACAACATAATTGGCTGGTAAGTAATAAAAAAGTAAAAGAATTGCTAAATTTTACTGCTTCCTCAGATTTGCTAACAAATCTGAAAAAAAACTATGAATGGTATAAGGAAAAGGGTTGGATGTGAAAAGCAAATCTAATAGTTCCAGAAAAAACTTTTGGTTTATTTTATTTTTTTCATTAGTGATAATTAGTCCAATCTGCCCAGAAAATAATTCAGATCCCATCCAGGCTGATTCGCTTGAAATCACTACAATAACTGATTCCACCCAAGCTGATTCTCTGGAAATAATCACAATTATTGATTCGAGCTTTGCAGAGATAGATTCGACTTTTGTTGAAGAACTCATCGAAGAAGAACCTGTTGATTCTTTTTATATTGATATTCAGAGATTGAAAGAACAGGTAGATTCCCTAATATCAAAACGAAAAGAAATCGAGAAATATGAACCTCTCCCCTATTTCATTTATAATGAAAATTTCCATTTAAAATCTTTATCTGAACCGGATATCTGGCTGAGGAAAAATGGATTTTTGATTTTACCTTTCAATACATCAAAAACTCATTTACTGCAGAATTATGCTCCACTCTTCCAAACTGATTTTTCATTGAAACAGGTTTCTTTTTATCAAGAGAATTATGATTTACCGGTCGCCATGACTGAAGCGATTTTAGGTTTGGGAGATCTGGATATGAATCATGCTTTTGTCAGCTTTCTAAAAGGGAATGTTTTCAATATCAGGAATTTGAATGCCAAAACAGATTACTTCGGTCAGGATGGCTACTGGTGTTCGGTTTATGAAACATCATCAAATTTTAATTTGCATCTTTTTTATGACCACGAATTCGGTAGATTTCATTATTATCATACTACTATTGATCAGGAAATTCCGAGTGATAAATTATTGGAAAATTCTACACTCTCTTCCAAAATTTTAGAAAAAAGCTTTGATAATGCTTTTTTATGGGAAAATGAAATTCTTAATGTAGGTATTCAATTAGAAAATTATAAAGTAAATAAAGTGGAAAGAAAACAGACTCATTTTCTTCTGAATAAAACTCTTGTTTTTCAGCAACATAAAATCCATGGTTCAATCGAATATTTTATTCAATCAGAACCGAATGATGAAAGTTTTCCTATTTTTAGTTTGAATAATAATTCCTATATTTCATCAATAAATATTGGAAACACTATTATTTATCAAGATGATGATAATTTCCTTTTTTCCTCTGAAATTGATAGAAACATATACCAATTCTTTAGTCTAATAGGAAAGTATTCCAAAATAAAGAATGAGAAGTTCTTAGAGAAAAAAGGGATTGGTTTGAATATTTCACCTTCATTTGTCGATTGCAATTTGCTTATTGGTGAACAGAGAATTGGAAAAATCAGAAAAATATATGCTGAATCTGCTGTTTCTTTTAAGTTTAGATTTAATGATTTTATGGTTAACCTAAAAAAATGGACTTTATATCAAGAGTCTGATGAAAACCTGCAAAACTATTCAGAATTGCAAAACAAAACATTCCTGGATTTAGTTTATAATTTGAAATATAATAATGCTATCAAATTTGGTTTTAGCCATTTCTATAGCTCAGAATTTCAAAATGAATTTGATATTCCTGTGAAAGATAACACAAATCTTGATGGATATTTGGCATTCAAAATTACCGATAGATTTGAAATTAAAGTCGATGCAATTAATCTTCTGAATTCAAAGAAAATGTTTGGGAAAAAAATTCCGGCAAGGCATTATAATTTCGGTGTGAACTGGGTTTTTGTGAATTAATATTTACTATTCTTGTTTACCTCGTTCCAATGCTCCTGCGTCACACCTCTCGTTTCAATGCTCCTGCGTTGGAATAAGGACAAAACTCATCCTGCTGCCTGCACCGCTGAAGCTTGCGTAGGCGTGTCCTTCTCTTGAAAAAAAGAGAAATAACATAAGAAAAGCAGGAAGAAATAGAAGAAAAAAATTGCATTACGTCATCCCTCTCTTGTGATAAAGAGAGGGACCGAGGGTGAGTTAGAAAATATTTAAAAACTTGTCCGGCATTTGGCGGAAATAACTGGAAAACGTGAATTAATATTTAAAAATACTACCTCCGATAAACTCCCTTAATATCGAATTTGATGGAACCAGATCATCTGGAATATTGGAGAAATGAGATAACATTTTCAGAAGTCTTTTTGCTTCCAGGTAAACAGAAGAATATTTAGAAATATCTTGTAGAAGCGGAATAATATATTTTTTCAGAACTCCCAGTTCATAAGTGAGAGTACTGTTGAACATCATATCTGCATTTTCCTGAAATGGATAAATATTCTCACCCTCACCTGCTCGAATCGAATCCCACCTTTCCAATGTCTGTTCTGCTGAATATCCTCTAAAATTATAATCGCGGATAATTCTTCTGAACTTCCTGGAATCTGTGGTTGGAATTCGATTGTGTGCATCAATATTGAGATTATTCAAAGCACTAACATAAATTTTGATCTTTTGATTGAAGGGAACTGAAAAAGTAAGATTATCATTCAATCCATGAATTCCTTCAAAAATAAGAATTTCATTTTTATCGAGTTTAATTTTTTGATAACTTTTTTCGCTCTTTCCCGTGATAAAATTAAATTTGGGAATCCGGACTTCCTTACCTTTTAAAACAGATTGCAAATCTGCATTTAATAAATCTAAATCAATTGCATTTAAAGCTTCAAAATCATATTCACCATTTTCTTTCTGGGGCGATAAATGACGAGGAAGAAAATAATGATCCATCTCAATTAATTCCGGGAAAATTCCATTAACTCTTAATTGAATTGAAAGCCTTTTGGCAAAAGATGTTTTTCCCGATGAAGTAGGACCGGCAATCAAAATTATCTTCACATCATTATTATGTGAGATTTGATTGGCAAAATCTACGATCTTCTTCTCGTGCAAAGCTTCTTCGATCTGGATTAGCTCTGTTAATTTATAATCATTTCCAGCTCGATTCAGAGAATTCACATTATGAACCTGCAAAATATTCAGCCATTTATCATGCTCTTGATGAGCAGAAAAAAGCTTTCTGGGAAAACTAAAATTTCCATTAATTTCCAATGACTCCCTTTCAGGAAATCTTAAGATTATTCCCGGAGCGTGAAAAACAATGTCAAAGTTCTTTAAAATTCCGGTATTATCAGCTAATTCACTCAAAAAGTAATCGTAATAATCCTCACATTTATAAATATCGATATTCTCAAATTTCAGGTTTTTTATTACATCATCACGATTTAATTTATTAAATATTTTTTCGGCTTCTATCGGAGAAACTGTCAGTTTTTCTATTGGAAGTTTTAATTTGATAATTTTTTGCATTTCAGTTTTAAGTTTTTTCACATCCTCAGCAGTAATAATGTAACCTTCGAAAACTTCTCCAAAAACCCCGACACCAATAGAATGCTCTATAACAAATTTTAAATTCTGTGTGAAAAGGTTGTAAAAAGCTTTTACCATCACAAATATCAGAGTGTTTTGGTAAATCAGATATCCTTCAGAAGAATTTGTGCAAATACAATCCAATCTTACATCATCAGAAATTATATCATTAAGTTTTGCATATTCATAATCAATTTTACAAGTCATAATCTGACAGCTTTCAAGATCAATATCTTCAATAATTTTCTTTATTGATAAGGGTTTAGCCAATGCCAGAGTTTTATAATGCTCTCCGTTTATTTTCAATTCAACTTTAAACAACATGTCCTCCAAGAAATAAAAAATTAAGCTAAATTTAGAATTTTTTAATGAACTTTGAAGTCAAGTTTTTTGAAAGCTAAATTCCAATTGAATCAGTCATTATTCCATTCATTTTTCGATTCATCATTTTGATTGACTTAAAAATAGCGGATTTTAATTGCGTCCCTCTGAGGTGAGAAATGAATAAATTAAAAAGAAATATCGTACAACATGCAGGGATAATCTTTGGTTCGATAATTTTCGCTATCGCTTATTCCTGGTTTTTAGTTCCGTATAAGATCGCTCCCGGTGGAATTGGTGGTCTCAGTCAGATCCTGTTTCATATTTTTAATGTTCCCATCGGAATTTCGATGATTTTGTTCAATATTCCGCTTTTCATTCTCAGTTTTATTTTTATGGGAAAAAGATTTGGAGTCCGTTCGATTTTCGGTATGTTGTGTACTTCATTTTTTGCTGACCTTCTTAGTTTCACCTCTCTCTATAAACTTGGATTCATAAAGGATCTTGCTCCTTATACTTTCCAATTAAACGGAAAAATATTTTACGCAATGCTTGGTCCTGAAGATATCTATTTATCTGCTATTGCAGGTTCCGTACTTCTCGGTCTTGGTCTGGGAATTATTTTCCGCTTCAGAGGCTCAACCGGAGGAACAGATATTCCTGTGGCTTTTCTTAAACAAAAAACCGGTATCTCGATTGGAATGGGTTACTGGTTTGTTGAATCATTAATCATCATGACAATCGGAATTGTATTCAAAGACCTCAAACTCATTATTTTGGGATATGTGAACTTATTCATCACAACCAAAATAACTGATCTGGCAAGTGAAGGTCTTCCCTATGTGAAAGGTGTTTATGTGATTTCAGAAAAAACAGATGACATCAAAGAAAAAATCTATGATAAAATTCGGCGCGGAGTTACCTTTATTAAATCAGAAGGCGGCTATACAGGTAAAGAGTTTAATATGCTTTTCTGTGCTATGAACAGAAGACAGGTTGCTATTCTACGTGA
>CAYWPW010000133.1:0-5889 GCA_964460095.1 uncultured Candidatus Cloacimonadota bacterium | reverse complement strand
TACACTCCAAACTTGACACAAAAACCCTCTGAAAAAACTATACTTTCGTGTGCTAGGTGGGGAGTCAGCGGTGCCCTGTAACCCGCAATCCGCTATAGCGGGACTGAATTCCTGCAGGAGAATACTGATTTCCGGATCGGATATAATAAGCGGTGTTGAGAATCAAGCCCAACGCAATTGTGAACTGTGAACCTTGTCAGATTCGGAAGGAAGCAGCAATAAGCAGAGCTTACGATGTGCCGTTGGTCAACCTGGTTTGAGCTGGCTGTTATTTTTCTTTTCGGAATAGGCATCGAATGCAGGTGCACACCTTCTTTAAAAAAGGAAAAAGAAAAAAGATTAAAGCAAAAAGCAAAAAGATTAAAGACGAAAGATCAAAGCAAAAAGAAAAAAGTAAAAAGCAACCCAGTGAAATCCTAGTGAAATAATAAAATAAAGGCATTTCACGGGTAGAGAAAAGCAAAAAGAATAAAGAAGAATCTTAGTGGAACTTGGCGTTCTTAGTGGCTGAAAAAAGAATAAAGGATTGATTATGGCTGTAAAATATCAAATACCTCGGGGAACATTCGATATTCTTCCTGAGGAAAGCTATAAATGGCAATATCTGAAAAATATATTTCGGGAAATTACCAGAACGTTTAATTATAAAGAAGTTGTAACTCCTATTTTTGAAATGAGCGAATTATTCGAACGCAGCGTTGGCGTCAGCTCGGACATCGTGCAAAAAGAAATGTATAAATTCAAAGATAAAAAGGGAAGGATCTTCGCTCTTCGCCCGGAAGGTACTGCTCCAATTGTTCGCTCTTATGTGGCAAATAATCTTGGTCGAGATGGTGATTTATCCAAACTGTTTTATATGGGACCGATGTTCCGGTATGAGCGTCCGCAAAAAGGCAGATATCGTCAGCACTTCCAATATGGCATTGAAAATATCGGAAGCGAAAATCCATATATTGATGCTGAAGTGATTGCAGTTGGTTTCAATTTCCTCAAAAAACTGGGATTGAATAATTTCGAATTACAGATCAACAGTATCGGTTGCCCAAATTGCACATTGGATTATAATAAAGCATTAGTAGCATATTTCTCTTCTTATTATGATGAGCTTTGTCCCGACTGTAAAATTCGAATTAAAAAGAATCCCAAACGCTTATTGGATTGCAAAGTAAAATCTTGCAAAGAGATAGGAGCAAATGCTCCTTCAATGTTAGATTATCTTGATGATGAATGCGAAATTCATTTTAAAAAGGTTCAGGAAAATCTATCTAAAATTAACATTTCATTCACAATAAACTCCAGAATTGTGCGCGGATTAGATTATTACACAAAAACCGCTTTTGAATTTATTGATAACAACTTAGGTGCAAAGAACACTTTAATTGGCGGCGGCAGATATGATGGATTGGTTAAACAACTCGGAGGAAATGATATTCCCGGAATTGGATTTGCAGGTGGATTTGAAAGATTAATTGTTTCTATGGAAAAAGAAGGATTACAGTTCGGGAAAGAACAAAATCCTGATGTTTTTTTGGTGAGTTTAGGAGAGGAAGCAAAAGAATTTGGCATTTCGTTTCTTTCCAAACTGCGAAATAATAGAATCTCTGCTGAGATTTCAATCGATAAAAATTCTTTGAAAGCTCAGATGAAAGCAGCAAATAAAAGTAAAGCCCAATTCGCATTAATTCTTGGTGAGAATGAAATTAAGAAAGAAGAGATAACTTTGAAAAATATGGAAACCGGTTCCCAGGAATTAGTGAAACTGGCTGATATTGTAGAAAAGCTTTTGCAGATATTGAAAATCAAATAATTTTAAATAAGTTTTAACAAATTTTTCTTGACTCAAAAAGCTGGCACTCCAAAAAGGGGTTTGCTAAAAATGAAATTTGGATTAGATTAATATAAGAGAAAAAAAATATAGGAGGATTACAATGAAATTAAAACCACTTGATGATCGAGTTGTGATTGAATCAAAAGATTTGGAAGAAAAAAATGTAGGTGGGATTATTATCCCGGATACAGCTAAAGAAAAACCCCAGATCGGTGTTATAATTGCTGTTGGTACAGAAGACGAACTGAAAAAATTGGTCAAAGTCGGTGATCGGATTCTTTATGCCAAATACGGTGGAACAGAAGTAGATATCGAAGACAAAAAGTATATCATAATATCCCGTTCCGATATTCTGGCTATCATAAAATAGTTGGATGCATTATGAGTTTAAAAGAGATAAATCAAGATAATTTTGAGGTGGAAGTTCTGCAATCCGAAATTCCGGTATTAATCGATCTCTGGGCTCCATGGTGCGGTCCCTGTAGAGCTTTAACTCCCATAGCTGAAGCTATTGCTGACGAATACGAAGGTAAACTCAAAGTTGTAAAACTTAATGTCGATGAAAGTCCTTTAATCGCTGCAAACTATCAGGTTATGTCTATTCCTACTTTGCTGATTTTCAAAGAAGGACAAGTTGAAGCTCAGCTCATCGGACTTGTTTCAAAGGACAAAATAATCAGCAAATTTGAATCTTTGCTTTAAGTTTTTTCTAAGAATCAAAAACTAATAAACCTCTCGTTTGAGAGGTTTTTTTCGTTTTCGGACAAACTGTTCATTTCCGAACAATTATAAACACATCGCAAACACAGCTATATCTTTTAATAATAAGGAGATAACTTTTTGGCATAATAAATGCATTTTTAATAAGAAAAAATTATTGAAGGTTTATTATGGATAAAGATTTATCAAGCAATTATATTAGAAAACGAAAAGTAAAAAAAACAATAAGATATCTTATTGTTTTTGCATTTTTTGTAATACTCTTTCTTTCCTTCAGAGCGATTATTAATCCCAGTATAAAACGTTCAAGAATACGAAGTGCTTTTGCGGAAATTGGTTCTATTGAAGGCTCGATAACAGCATCCGGAATTGTGGTTCCTGAATTTGAGCAAGTTATCACAAGCCCTTTTCCTTCAACGATTGACAGTGTTTTTCACAAAGCGGGAGACAAAATTGAATTCGGTGAACCAATCTTAAAATTGAATAATGAATTCACAATGATTGCTTATAAAAAACTTCAAGATGAATATGAGATGAAAATCAACAGAAAGAATCAACTGAAATTGAATTTGGAAAGACTGTTGATAGATTTGAGAAGTGAATATGAAATCATGGGTTTAAGAATCGAATCATTTGAAGCAAAAGTAAAAGCTCAAGAACATATCTATGAATTCGGTGGTGGTGCAAAAGTAAATCTGGACCAAGCTATTTTACATCTTAAAATCGCTAAACTCGAGCAGAAACAGATGGGTCTGAAAATTGAGAACCATGAGAAATCTCTTCTTGCCGACCTGATAGAATTGGATTTAAGCATCAAAATTCACGAGAACAATATCTTAGAATTAGAAAAAAGACTGGAACTCGCAAAAGCTAAATCTGTTCGGAATGGCGTAATTACCTGGGTAAAAAACAATATTGGTGAAAATGTAAATCAAGGAGATATTATTGCCCGAATTGCTGATCTGGATAGATTTAAAATTGAATCTAAAATTTCTGATATTCATGCAGCAAAACTTATCGTAGGAAATCCAATCAAAGCACGTGTAAATGATATTGATCTTTCAGGAAAAATATCCAGTATAGAACCAACAATAAAAAATGGCATTATCACTTTTTTTGTGGAATTGGATGATAAAACCAATGAACTATTGCGCTCTAACTTGAGAGTCGATGTATCGGTAATCACTTCCTCCAAAGAAAATATCGTAAGGGCAAAGAATGGACCGTTCATAAATGGTGCAGGTAAGCAGGATATTTTTATAATAGAAGGAAACAAAGCTATCAGACGAACTGTTATCATAGGAGCTACAAATTTTGATTATGCAGAGATTGAAAACGGAGTAAAAGCAGGTGAAGAGGTTATTATTTCCGATATGGAAGATTATATTCATTATAAAGAATTGAAAATAAAAGATTAAAGGAGAAGAAAAAATGAGAGAAAAACTTATTGTAGTTATCATAATTGGACTTTTAATGATTTTAACAAACTTACAATCTCAAAACAGTCTGGAGAAAGCAAAAGAACTTATGGAAAATAATGAAAATGAACAGGCTGTTCAGATATTGGAAGAATTAGTAAAGGAAGATTCAGAAAATTTGCAGTACAATAGGATGATCGGAATATCCTATTTCAAATTATCCCAAAATCCTGAAGTTGGAATGCTGAAAAGCATGAAGTATTTCAAGAAATACAAGAAGTTTCTTAATAAAGTAATCGAAATGGATCCAACAGACATTGAATGTTTTGATATTATGGCTCATTCATATTTTTATCCTCCTAAAATTGCTGGTGGAAATAAGAAAAAAGCGCGTGAATATTTAGCCCAAATTATCGAACTTGCACCCAAAACAGGATTAAAAATTGAAATCGAATTTCTTGAATTTGAGCATGAATATAAACAGGCAATTGAAAAATGTGAGGAATATATCACTCTATATCCAGATGATTATGAAATTTATCACCAATTAGGAATGATCTATCAGCAGAAAGAAGATTTCCAAAAAGCTTTTGAAGCATTTGAAACAGTCATTGCCGAAGATTCCACAGCTTTTAATTCCTTATATCAGATAGGCAGAACTGCAATTTTTTCCGGTGAAAATCTGGAGCGTGGAAAGGAGTGTTTAAAACGATATCTTCAAAATGATCCTGAAGAAGATAGTCCTTCTTTAGATGCTGCCCATTGGCGGTTGGGAATGATATATGAAAAGCAAGGAAAAATCGATCTTGCAAAAGCAGAATATGAAGAAGCGATCAAATTGGATCCTAAAGATAAAAATTATAAAAAAGCATTAAAGAAATTAAAATAGGAGTAGAAGATGATTAAATTAGAAAACATCGACAAAGTTTATAGAACAGAGACTATTGAAACAACAGCCCTGAAGCAAATTAACCTTCACGTTGAAAAAGGGGAATTTCTGGCTGTTATGGGTCCATCCGGTTGTGGAAAAAGTACTCTTCTAAATATTATGGGACTTTTGGACAAACCAACCAATGGTAATGTTCAAATCGATGAAATGGAAGTTAAAACTTTTGGAGACAGAAAACTGGCAAAACTCAGAAATTGGAAGATCGGTTTTGTGTTTCAAAACTTTCACCTGATCAATGACCTTTCTGTAGTTGATAATGTGGAAATTCCTCTTTTATATAGAAGAATGTCTGGAAAAGATCGTCGCAGAAAAGCTTTGGGAGTTTTAGAAAAAGTTGGACTGAGTGCACGTACAAAACACTTTCCCCGACAGCTTTCAGGTGGGCAGTGTCAACGTGTAGCAGTTGCCCGAGCTATTGTAGGTAATCCGGAAATAATTCTGGCAGACGAACCGACCGGAAACCTGGATAGTGTGATGGGTGCAGAAATTATGGATATCTTGATGAGATTGAATAAAGATGAAAATACCACAATAGTTATGGTCACACACGATGAACATCTGGCTGAGCAAGCCCATAGAATTATTCGGTTGTTTGATGGAAGTAAGGTTAGCTGACGGAGAACAGGAGAAAACATGTTAAAAAATTATTTTAAAATCGCACTAAAAGTAATGATGCGTCATAAGCTATTCACCTTCATCAGTTTGTTTGGGATCAGCTTTACTTTGCTCA
Organism: uncultured Candidatus Cloacimonadota bacterium; assembly: GCA_964460095.1. GTDB lineage: Bacteria > Cloacimonadota > Cloacimonadia > Cloacimonadales > TCS61 > JABMPU01. The sequence continues at coordinate 244 of CAYWPW010000133.1, read as the reverse complement.
TTATTGTATTATTCACTTCAGCATTGGATCATACATTTGGTCCGCATTACCCAGAGAAAAAGCTGGGAAGAACCCTGTCGGTTACTATGGGAATGTTAAGATCAAAAAGTGGAGGAACATCTTCGGGACCTCTATTCAGCCCTTATTTTTTGAATAAATATGTTAAATCATTGAAAACACCGGAAAAGATTTCACTGTCTTCATTTTATAATCCCATAGTTGTTTATAAAGATAAAAAGAAACT
>CAYWPW010000132.1:0-5917 GCA_964460095.1 uncultured Candidatus Cloacimonadota bacterium | reverse complement strand
AAAAGGAGAAATTAACCCTTGACAGATGAAAGCTTTTTTTAATTAGTCCATCAACTCAATGTCACAAACTTACTGGAGGATATATGTTTTGGAAAAATATCTCGGGTTTATTTTCCAATGATATTGCCATAGATTTGGGAACTGCTAATACGCTGGTTTATAGAAAAGGAATTGGCATCGTAATTGATGAACCTTCTGTAGTTGCGATTTCCAGCAATAATAGGAAAATCATTTCAATCGGAAAAGGTGCTAAGGAAATGCTGGGAAAGAATCCCGATGAAGTAAGAGTGATAAAACCTATGAAAGATGGTGTTATTGCAGATTTCCAGGTAACTGAACTGATGTTGAGAAACCTGATTTTGCGTGCTCAGAAAAAGCGATTTCTCATCAAACCGAGAGTAATAGTTTGCGTTCCTTCAGGAATCACAGAAGTAGAAAAAAGAGCTGTGCGTGATAGTGCCTTACATGCAGGAGCCCGCGAAGTTTTTCTGGTTTCCGAACCGGTAGCTGCGGCAATTGGTTCTGATCTTCCTATTCATAAACCGCAGGGAAACCTGGTGATGGATATCGGAGGTGGAACCACTGAAATTGCCATTATTTCTTTATCGCACATTGTGGTTCACAGTTCCGTTCGTATTGGCGGGGACAAGATGGATCAGAATATTATAAGTTTTCTCAGGAAGAAAAATAATATTTTCGTGGGAGTTCAAACAGCAGAAAAGGTAAAAAAAGAAATCGGTTCTGCTTTTCCTTTGGAAAAAGAAGTAACTATGGAAGTGAGGGGAAGGGATATAATTACCGGATTTCCCATTACTGTGGAAGTGAGTTCCGAGGAGATCAGGGAAGCTCTTTCTGAAATTGTTGTGTCTATGATTGATGCTGTGAAAAGGCTTTTTGAGAAAACTGCTCCGGAACTTGCCGCAGATATTGCTGAAAGAGGAATAATTTTAACAGGTGGCGGCGCTAAGCTGAAAGGACTTGATAAAAAAATTCAGGAAGCTGTAGATTTGCCTGTTCATCTGATGCCGGAATCTTTAACTTGCGTTGTGAAAGGAAGCGGCATGATTCTGGATAATCTGGAAGAATACAAAGAAGTTTTAATTAAGAAAATTGAAAGTTGATCGTGAGAAAAAATGTTCCTCTTTTGATTTATATTTTTCTTTCTATAATTTTATTTTCCGGGAATGTTGAGCAAAAACTGGCAAAAGCAAATTTATTAAGCAGAACCCTATATTATCCATTCATTTCCTCTGTAACCAAGCTTGAAGAAATTTTTGGTATTACTGAAGAAAATAAATATTTAATTAGCCAATTAGCCGATAAAACCTTATCAGTCAACAAGCTGGAAAGAAAATTAGAGCAGTTTAAAAATTTAGATATGGAATTTGAAGTTGATGATTATGACTTCATTTTGGTTGATATTATCGCTCATAGCGGAAACTTTCGGGAAAGAAATTTCATAATTGATAAGGGAAGAAAAGATAAAATAAAAATTAATTATCCTGTGATTTCCAACAAAGGAATTGTAGGAAAAATTGTCAGTGTTTCGCAAAATTATTCCGTAGTTCTACCGTTTAACCATTCATCATTTAAGCTGAGCGTAATTACAAAACGGAATAAACTTCTCGGATTATTGGAATCAGATATTTATGGAAACACTATTATGTCTTTCATAAAATTGGGTTCTGAAATAATTTTGGGCGATACAATAGTTACTTCCAATATTTCCAATATTTTTCCGGAAGGTTTCCCGGTTGGAGTTGTAAACAGCCTTTATGAATCTCAGGATAAAACACATATGAATGCATCAATTCATCCTTTTGCAGATACTTCCAGTTTGGATCGTGTAATTATCTTATTTTATGAGAAGGATAAAAAATATGAATCAGAACTCAATCTTAATGATTGATAATAAAGAATACTTAAGGATTCCAATCAAAACCAAAATCCTTTCTGAAAAGGACGATATTCTGGAAGTTGTGAAAAAATATACAAAAGGGAAAATCCGGAAAGACGATATCATCTCGATCAGTGAAAGTCCGCTTGCCATCACCCAGGGAAGAGCAATTCCTGTGGAAAAAATCAAGATTAGAATTGTAGCAAAAATTCTCTGGCGGTTTGTGAGTAATGTGAGTTATGGTATTGGACTTCGTTCGCCAACAAGCATGCAATGTGCAGTCGATGAGGTAGGAAGTGTGCGGATTTTATTTGCAGCTTTTATCGGAGCAATGGGAAAACTTCTGGGAAGAAAAGGAGATTTTTATAGAATCGCCGGAAAACAAGCTGCTTTGATCGATGCTGCCACAACTTCTCCGGTTCCGCCTTATGAAAGCTGTGTTATAAAAGGTCCGAAGAATCCTCAGAAAGAAGCTCAGCGTATACAAAATGTTACCGGATATGAAACTGCTATAATGGATATCAATGATATTGGTGGTTGCTGGATGATCGGCGGAAGTAATGGAATAGATAAAATTTTTATGGAGAAAGTGATGAAAGATAATCCGCAAGGTCAGGGAGATGAGCTTACTCCAATCTGTTTGATCCGCGGGAAAAAATAGAACACGGATATTACGGATTTACACGGATAAAATAATTATTTATGAAAAAAACTTATATACTAAAAACTTAACAAGTTTTAGAAACTTGTTAAGTTTACATAATCATAAAAAATCGATGTAAATCAGCGTCAAAAAAAAGAGGAAAAGTAAGTGAAAGTCTGTGGCAAAAAAAGATGAGAATAGTTAAATTTATTCTGTTTGGAATTTTCATATTATTTTTTCAAATTTTCATTGCACCGAAATTTGAAATTTTACGGATCATTCCCAATTTTCTCATTGCTTATATCATATTTATAAGCATGAATCAGAAATATAAAATTGCTCTTGCTTTTGCCTTTTTTTTCGGTTTAGCTTTTGACTTGATGTATCCGTTAACCTTAGGATTGAATGCTTTTACATTTATAATTATTTCATTCCTGGTAAATCGGAATCACAAAAGTATCAACAAAGAAAAATTAACCGTGGTACTGATTTGTATTTTCGCAATCTGTTTTATCTATTACCTGTTTTTTTTCATAAATTACCTGTTTGCTCCTGAAATTAATATAAAATTGTTCTCTTCAAATTTGTTCTCAATTCTTTATAATACGATTGTTACTTTTTTCGTTTTGTATATTTTTCTGTTTATTGATAAAATTAGATTATATTTAGATGTATAAAAAAAAACTGCATTTTCTGAATTATCTTATAATTTTATTATTCTTGTTATTAACTATTTCTTTATTCAATTTACAGATAATTAACAGTTCGGAATATAAACTTATCTCAGAAAATAATTATGTTCGCATCAAGACGATTTTGCCTGTTCGAGGCGAGATTTATGATTGTAAATATCGTTCAATCGTAACCAATAAATCCTCTTTTAATCTTTATTTCTCATTAGGAAAGATAATAGATAAGAACAAAGTTGCTAGGTTCATCAGCAATAATTTTGATATTGAATTTTCAGAAGTTAAAGAGATAATTTATCGAAATCGTTTCAGATTATATCAGGATATTCTTCTTCTGCAAAATATTGAATATAAAAAGTTTGTCGAAATTTCCGAGCAATTAAACTATTTTCCATCACTTTCATTTCAAAACGAAAGTATTCGTGATTATAAATACAGAAATCATTTCACAGGCTACGTCAGTAAAATCAATGAACAGGAATATGGAAATTTGAAAGATGAGGGATATTCAATAAATAGCGTTATTGGAAAAACAGGATTAGAAAAATTCTACGAAGAACAATTAATCGGCAGGAAAGGCTTTGAAATTATTCAGGTGGATGCAACTGGTAAAAACCTGGAATTTTTCAAGCACAATTTAGAACTCTCACCGCAAAATGGATTAAATCTGATTTTGAGTATCGATAATGAACTTCAGAATTACATCAGTTCGATTTTTCCAGCTAAGATAAATGGAGCTGTAGTTGTAATTGATGTAAAGACCGGCGGCATTCTTGCTTATATCAGCAAACCGGATTTTGACCAGAATATTTTTCTGAAAAATCTTATAGAAAAGGATTGGGATAATATTATCAATGATCCTGCCAAACCGATGTTAGATAGAATTGTTCATGGAACTTATCCTCCGGCTTCTGTTTATAAACCGGTTATTGCTTCTTTGGGTTTGGAAAAAGAGGTAATTGATGAGCACACAATACTTTCTGAATGTGAAGGCGGAATGCAGATTGGAGAGAGATTTTTCAAGTGCTGGTGGGAAAAAGGACACGGAGCATTGAGTTTGCTTGATGCTATTAAATATTCCTGTGATGTCTATTTTTATGACCTTTCCATGCAGTTATCATTGGAATCAATAGGGGATTTTACAAAACAAAACATGTTGACTGTCAAGACCGGGATCGATCTGCCTGGAGAAAGAGCCGGGTTTTTCCCAACCAGGAAATGGTATTTTGAAAATTACGGGAAATTTGTGGGAATAGTAGGACCCAAAGTAAATATTTCGATTGGTCAGGGAGAATTATTGGTTACACCTTTGCAGGTTTGTTCATATTTTGCAGCAATTGCAAATGATGGGAAATGGGTTAAACCCCATCTTGTAAAGAAAAGAATTGAGAAAGATAAAACGAATACGATTTCTGTTGAGAAAAAGAAATTACCTGTTTCGGAATATAATTTAAATCTCATCCAAACGGCACTATACAAAACAGTGAATGAAAGTTATGGAACCGGAATAGCAGCCGGAGTCGAGGGCGTGACAGTTTATGGCAAGACGGGTTCTGCAGAGAATCATATGGGTGAAGAAACTCATGCCTGGTTTGCAGGATATGCAAAGTGGGAAGAGCCGGAGATTGCTTTTGTGGTCTTTTTTGAGAATGGTGGTTCCGGGGGAGGAGTGGCTGCACCTGTAGCCGCAACAATAGTTGAATTCTACGATAAAATGAAAAATGATTTAGAAGAATAGAAATGTTAAAAAAATTAAGACAATTTGATTGGTTTGTTTTTGCGCTGTTAATCTGTCTTGTGGTTTGTGGTGTAATTGCGATTTATTCAGCCTCGACAACAAAAATTGGTGATGAATTCCAAACGGAAGATTTTTATAAAAAGCAAATAATCTGGATAATAATTTCTTTGGCTGCTTTTGTTGTTCTGATGAAAGTTCCTTATTCTGTTATCGATTTCCTGATCATTCCTCTTTATGTGATAAGCATATTATTATTGATAGCGGTTTTCTTCATGCCTCAGGTTAAAGGAGCTCATCGCTGGTTATTGTTTGGTCCCATCAGTTTTCAGGTTTCAGAAATGGCAAAGCTGATTACAATTCTTTTGATTGCAAAGTTGATTTCCAAGCCATATATATCTGAGTGGCAGATATTGATTCGTTCTTTTATAATTTTAATACTACCGGCAATTTTAGTATTGTTTGAACCGGATCTTGGAACAGCTTTGACATTCGGAGTAATTTTATTTGCAATTTTAGCTTCTTCTCATTTGCCGAAATTTTATCTGTTGCTTATTATCAGCCCGTTTTTGAGCATTATCACTTCATTTTCCGCAGTACTTTTTTTTGTTTACTTACTGCTGCTACTTTACCTTCTTTTCAGGAATAAACTTTCTTATGTTGCCATTGGATTTACAGGCGTGATAAACTCATTCATCTTTTTCGTTACACCAATTTTCTGGAATAATCTTAAGGATTATCAACAAAATCGTATATTGTCATTTATCGATCCTATGCGGGATCCATTTGGGACAGGTTATCAAATAATTCAATCGAAAATTGCTATTGGTTCAGGTGGATTTTTTGGAAAAGGATTCCTTTCGGGAACACAAAAAAACCTGCATTTTCTACCAGAACATCACACAGATTTTATTTTTTCTGTAATCGGTGAAGAATTTGGTTTTTTTGGTTGC
>CAYWPW010000131.1:0-6017 GCA_964460095.1 uncultured Candidatus Cloacimonadota bacterium | reverse complement strand
GCATGTATCTTCCTTGTAAAAATTTCACAAACGAACTTGCTTTTTTGAATTATTTATGTCAAAGAAAATATTTTTCAAGCTGTTCAAACAAATTCTCTACTTCATCATCTTCACAGATTATTCCCAAATCCAGATCGGAATATTGAACGAGGTAACCTGTAGCAGCGGAACCACCTTCCCAAACAGTGTGTACGGAAATGTTTAGATCTAAAAGATTTTTTAGTTTTTCATCGAATTCTTTCTTGAAATCCTGCATATTTCTCCCTCAATATTTATTAGAAAAATTTTATTGGAAAAGATAAAAAGGGTCAGGGAGTGTCAAATGGAAAATTCCGAAATCAGATTAAAATGATAAGAAAAGCAGGCATAATTTCAACAAATTTAAAAATTTCAATAAAGTAATTTCACAAAAGACTTGCATTTTTTTTCAAATTAAAAAAACTAAACTCAGTTAAATTTCAATAGGGTCAAAAAAAAATAGGAGAGATCATGAAATCGAATTTTAGCAGATTGTTTTTCGTAGTTTTTGTTTTAATTTTTTGCACTTATTTATTTGCTGAAGAGGTCGAGTATCAGTATGAAGCAACCAGAGAATTAGTTTCTTTGGTGGATGATGCCGTTGTATTGATCGAAGAAAAAGGGGAAGATGCTTTTACTGAATTGTCTTTTGATAATTCCAAATGGCGTCAGGGAGAAAAGTATATTTTTGTGATCGATACAAAAGGAGTGGTTTATGTGCAGGTAGATACTACCCTAATAGGAAAAAACCTGATTGATTTAACGGATGTTAATGGAAAACCTTTCATTAGATGGTTCATCACGGAAGTTATGGGCAAAGACAAAAGTGGCTGGTCACATTATTTGTGGAACATTCCGGGACAGGATGTTCCCACGTGGAAAACAACTTATGTAAAACTTGCAACCACTTCCTCCGGGAAAAAATATATTGCCGGTTGCGGTCTTTATAATATGAAAATGGAAAAAGCTTTTGCTTTAGCTGAGGTTAAACAGGCAGCAGAGCTGATTGCTGCCCAAGGCAAGGAAGCTTTCAGCACTTTACGAGATCCGGAGTCCGAATTTGTTTTTAGAGATAATTACATTTTTGTTATTAATGATATTGGAGATGTCATTATTAATCCGGCATCACCAGAACTCGAAGGTAAAAATTTATACGATTTGCAAGATGTAAAAGGCTTATATTTTTTTCGGGAGCTGATAGATGTTGCAAAAAAAGAAGGTTCTGGCTGGGTGGATTATTGGTGGCCCAAACCCGGTGAAGAAGAAGCTTCATCCAAAACATCTTATGTTATCAAAGTTATGAAGGGAGATGAAATCTTTATTGTTGGAACAGGAATTTATTTAGATTGATTTGATTATTGAGTTCTGCATAATAATTTTTTTTATCATCTTGAGTCGGGCAATTACCGGATTGCTTTTCTCTCGAAGGAACTCCGCTTATGATGAGATTCTTCGTTAGAGATTACTTCGAAGATTTCCTCAGAAAGACAGCTTTTTTTCATTTAGTAGAACCCTTTTTAGTTTGATTCTAAGGAGCTTAATATGCCAATAATTTCATTTGAAGGACCACCCATAAAAGATGTAGACAAAAAAAGGAAATTTGTGCAGAAACTCACAGATGCTGCTTTTGAAATGTATGGAATCGATAAAGAACATATAGTTGTACTCATTCGAGAGAATAAACCGGAAAATGTGAGTGCCGGAGGGCAACTGATTTTGGACAGGATTAAAAAATAACCACTTTGTTCAAAGGTTGGAATTTTATTTTGAATGCAAAAACTTTTCTTGTCAAAAATTACAGGATTTGTAAAAATTGATTAATGGTCGCATCATCAAGCAAGGCTGAAAAATCTGAGATTCATAAAAAAAATTGAAAAAAGAATAAAACAGCAGGAATAACGAAAGAGGATAAGCTGGATGCTTCTAATTTTAATAAAATTATTTTTGAAAACAGTGTCGATTAATTATGAAAATGATCTGAAACTATCGAAATTAAAACTTTGTGATCTTTAACCAAATAATGAATTATGTGAAATAGAGTGTTTTTGTCATCCTGCTTGCCAAGTCGAAGCGAGCGAAGACTGGAGGAATTCTTTCAATTTTTCATACGAAGGAACTCTGCTTATAATGAGATTCTTCGTCGAATGCCTATGTAAGTTCATCCTCAGAAAGACATGTTTTCCTTAATTTTGCAGAGCTCATTAAACCAATCAAAAAAGGAGAAGTTATGAAAAAAAAAAGTATGATTTTGTTTGTTTGTGTAGCTTTATTTATTTCTTTGGGAGCCAGCACAATCCATGAAAATGTCGAAGCTAAAACCAGAAGACTGCTGGCAGAATTAGCTGATAACACACGCAGTATTTCTTATGTAGAAGAAAACTATTATCCACCTAATTATTCAATAGTCATGAATGTTAATGAAGTTGGCTGCACAAACCAGTTAGTGCAAATGTGGGATGGCACAAATTGGCTGGATGGAATAGAAGTGGATTACTATTATGAAAACGATCTCCTTACATTATATAATATGTACTTCTACGGGGAGGGCTATACAATGATCTACTATTATTACGATATCACGTATGATGCTCAGAACAGGATTACGGAAAGCTGGATGGATCTTGATATGGGAACAGGCATTGTGGCTGGTTCTCATGAGCTTTATGAATATGGAGATGATGGTCTTGACTGGTGGATTATTTACGGTGATTATGGAGCTGGTTCCTATGTAAACCAGCAGCAGGCATATTTCACTTATACTACCGAAGAGCTAACGGAATGTCTTTATCAAGAATGGGATGAGGACAACTCGGCTTGGGAAGATGATTACCGTCATACTTTAGCTTACGATGGTGGATTATTGGATACTGTGCTCTATGAGATATATGAAAGTAATCAATGGATAAATGAGTTATTCGCAACTTTTACAATGATCGATGAATGCTGCCCGGAATTAGTCATTTATGAACTATGGAATGGAAGTGCATTTGAAAACGATGAAAGACATACCTACACCTATCTTCGTCTTGATTTTGATGAAAAACTGGATGAAGACTGGATCAACGGAGCATGGGTAAATGATGATTTGGATTTGGTTACATACAATGATGATAGTAAACCAATTCTGATTGAAAATTTTGTATGGGATGGAACAGATTGGATTGATTCTCATAGGTCTATTATTTCATACGGACCATTAGGTGCTGATCCAAATTCGGTTGTAATTTCAACTGAGACCTCAAACTATCCAAATCCCTTCAATCCTGAAACAACGATTTCTTACAAAGTCTCTAATGCACATCAAGTAAATCTGGGAATTTACAATTTAAAAGGACAATTAGTCAAAACTCTTGTAAACGAGAATATTGGAAGAGGTACTCATTCAGTAATTTGGAATGGAAATGATAATGATGGTAATTCCGTCACTTCAGGAGTTTATTTTTATATTTTAAATTTAGATGGAAAAATTTCACAAGTGAGGAAGTGCTTACTTTTAAAATAGTTCCTTCTTTAAAAAAAAATGATTGTTAACTCGACTCGGGTGGGTAAACTCGAGTCGGGTTAACAGATGACAATCATCAGCCTGTAACATCCGGAATTTATTTCTGTAAGATTTCCAACGGTGCGGATGAACAAACCAGAAAAATGATATTAATGAAGTAAAAAAAGGGGAAAAGGACAAAAAAATGAAAAAAAGAAGTTATTTTCACAAAGTTTTAAATCATGTTGCACTGACGATCATTTGTATGTTGCTGGTAAGTATCGGTCTGCAAGCACAGGAAAAATTGTATTGGGTTAGCAACAGCCCGCATCAAGTATTACGTTCCAATCTTGACGGAACTGATGTTGATATCATCATAAATACTTTAGAATATCCCACAGGTCTGGCAATAGATACTGCAAATGAGTATCTGTATGTGGGATTAGCCGGAGATGGAGATGGAAACATAATGAAAGTGAGTTTTGATGGAACTGAAGTCGAAACACTTATCAATACAGAGTCAGGCGTATCTGCGATCCAATTAGATTTTAATAACGGAAAAATCTATTATGCTTTGATTTTTGATAACATCATTAAAAGAGCAGATCTGGATGGAAGCAATGTGGAAACAGTAATAGATCCAGCTAATTCACCAAATGATTTCTTTATAGATTATACTGAATCTAAGATTTACTGGACTGACTATTTCGATGGTTTTATAAAAAGATGTAATCTGGATGGATCAGATATAGAAACGTTGATCTCTGACCAATTATATCCATGTCATTTGTTTTTTGATAACCAAAATAATAAAATGTACTGGTCCAATTATCTTGGAAACAATATCAATTTTTCAAATCTTGACGGCACAGATCACCAGGTTCTAATTAGTGGATTATCAAATCCTGTAGGAATCACATTGGATTTGAACAATAATCATATCTATTGGGCATCCTATGGTTCAAAATCGATTAAGAGAGCTGATCTTGATGGTGCAAACGAAATTACCCTTTATACATCTACCGAAGAAGATATCGTTTTTTGGACACTAAAATCAACAATTCAAAATAACAGCAGTGCAGGAAATATTGTAAGTTTTGTACCATTTGAATTACATCAGAATTTTCCCAATCCTTTCAATCCTGAAACTACAATTTCTTACAAAATCTTTAATGCATATCAGGTAAATTTAGAAATTTACAATTTAAAAGGACAATTAGTCAAATCTCTTGTAAACAAGAATATTGGAAGAGGTACTCATTCTGTAACTTGGAATGGACTTGATAATGATGGTAATTCCGTTACTTCAGGAGTTTATTTCTATATCCTGAATTTAGATACAAAAATTGCAAAAGTGAGGAAATGCTTACTTTTAAAATAGTTCCTTCTTTAAAAAAAAATGATTGTTAACTCGACTCGGGCGGGTAAACTCGAGTCGGGTTAACAGATATAGCTTCTTCTTTCAAAAGGAAAATACAATTCTATGAGTAATTTACTATTCAAAATTATTGCGTTTGTGGTCATTCTACTCACAGGTTTTATTGGTGGATTTTTTTCTATAAAATTGACTGCTTCCTCAAAAAGAGAAAAGATATTTTCTCTGGGAAATGCATTTGCCGGAGGTATTTTTTTAGGAGCAGGTCTTATTCACATGCTGCCGGATGCTCAGGAAGGTTTTGATAGCTTTTTAGCAGGTGTAGATTTTCCCTGGGTTTCTCTTATTTGTGCTCTGGGTTTCTTATTGGTTCTGTTTATAGAAAAAGTGCTTTTTACCAGTCACGATGCGATTGCAGAAGCAGAAGGAAAACAACCTGGAAAACTTTTATATCCGTATATTCTCACCCTCGTACTTTCCGTACATTCCATAATTGCAGGTATTGCCCTGGGAACCGAAGGAAAGATAATGAAAGGCGTGATAATCCTGATAGCCGTTTTAGCGCATAAGGGTTCAGCAGCTTTTGCTCTGGGTGTAAGTCTTGTCCGGGCAGAAATTCTCAAATCCAAAATAAAGAGGATTATTACTTTATTCTGTTTTACTACTCCGCTTGGTCTTGTTATTGGTTCGTTATTCATTATTTTGATGACAGGCAAAACCGAGCTGGTTGTTACCAGCATTTTCGATGCTTTAGCTGCTGGAACATTCCTCTATGTTGCCCTCTTAGATATTTTAAATGAAGAATTTAAAGTTGTGAAAGACAGATTTATAAAATTCGTTCTGGTTTTACTTGGATTGGGTTTGATGGCATTATTAGCAATCTGGGTGTGATTGTTTATTGCTTCTAATTTCCAAACCTCCAGCAACTGACGGAAAGGGTTTTTCCTCGCAATCCACCTTTTTCGTTGTTTCAACCGTCTCGGTTGAAACACAGCGTTTCCGAAACACCGTCTCGGTGTTCCATAATGCTCAAAACAAGTTTATTACATTCCGACCGGGACGGTCGGTTCAAACATTTCCTTCAACCGAGACGGTTGTAGGAGCAAAAGAACTGATTCATCTATTTGATGCTGAAAATCACTT
>CAYWPW010000130.1:0-6031 GCA_964460095.1 uncultured Candidatus Cloacimonadota bacterium | reverse complement strand
TACAAATTTCTGATTTATAAATTTTACATGTGGAAGTCAGCATAGAAATCATTAGATCTTTTTATTTGAGTTTTGGAATTTATTTGTAGTTTGAGATTTGAGTTTTATTTGTTTTTTGGATTTTATTTGAATTTTGATCATTGAGTTTTGAGATTTATTTGTGATTTATATTTTGAAATTTAGAATTTATCTGTAGTTTGCTGTGTATCTGTGAAAATCCGTGAGCAAAATCTGAGGAATAATGAATTATTTCAATATCGCTCTGCCAATCAGGATCGATAAACTTTACACTTACAAAAGTTCTGAAGAAATAGTGAACGGCTGTAGGGTTGCGGTTTCATTCAATAACACCCTCCAAACCGGAATTGTTTTTGAAAAAAATGATGCACCAGACCCGGAACTCAAATATAAAGAAATTTTAGAAATCGTTGACCACTCTCCAATAATACCTGAAGATTTGATGTCTCTGGCAAAATGGATCAGCAACTATTATCAATGCAGTATCGGACAAAGCTTATTTGCGATGCTGCCAAGTGCGATCAATATCCAGATTCAGCAGGAGATTAAAAAAATCTCAGATGGAGTTTTACCAGGTTCTGACGGCAGTTCAGAACTCATTATGAACGAACTCAGTTTTGCAGATTGGATTGATATTGCTGAACTGAGGGAAAAAATAAAAATTCCTCGTTTTCAATATTGGCTGGAAAGATTAGAAGAAAACAGTTTGATCCAAATCAAGAGAGTTTACGATGCCAGGATAAAGAAGAAAATTGCTAATTTCGTGGTTTTGAATACATTAAAAGAACTTCCTCAATTAACACCCAAACAAAGGGAAGTTTACGAAAAAATGAAGGAGTTCGGAGAAGAATTTCCACTTTCAAAAATAGCAAAAATCTACAGCTATTCAATTGTTAAAACCCTCCAAAATAAAGGAATTCTTCAAATAGCAGCCAAAGAATTAGATTCTGAAACTGATTTGATCCAACAAAAAAGAATCCCTCCAAAAATTATTCTGACTGACAAACAGAAAGAAGCTGCTGAAAGAATTATTGAGAACCTGGACAAAGATGAGTTCAGGACTTTCCTGCTTTATGGAATTACCGGAAGCGGGAAAACAGAAGTTTATATCAAGGTTATCCAGCATTGTCTGGAAAATAACAAAACAGCCTTGATGCTGGTTCCGGAGATCTCTCTTACTCCACAAATGGTAGAAAGATTTTATAATGCTTTTGGAGCTGAAATAGCTATTCTGCACAGCCACCTGAATGATCGTGAAAGATGGGAACAGTGGAAGAAAATCAAATATGGGAAAAGTAAAATCGTGATCGGAGCCAGAAGTGCAATCTTTGCTCCTCTCAGAAACATTGGTGTGATCATCGTTGATGAAGAGCATGAGAATACTTACAAACAGGAGAATACTCCACGTTATAATGGTAGAGATGTTGCAGTTGTGCGTGCCAAAAGATCTAATGCTGTTGCCATTCTGGGAAGTGCAACTCCCTCCCTGGAAAGCTGGCAGAATGTAATGAAGCAGAAATACTCGCTGCTAAAATTAGAAAAGCGACCCCTCGGTTACAAACTTCCTTCTGTAAAAATCATCGATCTTAAACAGGAAAAGAATCCTAAACAACTTCTGTCTGAAGAATTGATAAAAAAAATCGAAGAGAAACTAAACAAAAAGCAGCAAATTATTCTCCTGCAAAACAGGCGAGGACATTCATCATTTGTGCAGTGCGTTGCCTGTGGGAAACTCTTCCAATGCAAAAAATGCGACATCAGCCTGAATTACCACAGCAGCAATATGACGCTTCTCTGTCATTATTGCGGTCATGAAATCAACATGCCCAGAAAATGTACGGATTGCGGAAGTTATATGTTCAGTTTCGGCTCACCTGGCACCCAGCAGATAGAAAAACAACTACAGATTTTATTTCCTGCAGCCCGGATTTTGAGGATGGATTCTGATAGTGCCCGCAAAAAGAAAAGTTATGATTCTATGTTTGCCAGAATGATAAAAGGTAATATCGATATCCTGCTCGGAACTCAGATGATTGCCAAAGGTCTGGATTTTGCCAATGTTACCCTGGTAGGAGTTATTTCTGCAGATACAGGTTTGAACTTTCCGGATTTCCGGGCAGCGGAAAAAACCTTTCAGCTACTCACTCAGGTTGCGGGTCGTTCCGGTCGCGGAGAAAAACCCGGTGAAGTTATTATTCAAACTTATAATCCGGAGCATTATGCCATTGTTTGTGCTATGAATCAGGATTTTGTTTCTTTTGCTCCCAAGGAAAGCTCTTTGAGGGAAACTCTGCATTATCCACCGTTTTACCGAATTGCACGCTTTATCTTTTCCCATAAAAACGAGATTTTTATAAAGACACAATTATTAAAAAATCAGAAGATAATTCAAAAATTACAAACTCTTTTTGAACCCCGAGAACTTTTAATTTTAGGGCCTGTGCCAACTCCGCTGGTAAGATTGCAAAATAACTATCGTTATCACATTATTCTTAAAGCAGATTCTGTTTCGACCATGTCGAGAGCTGTTAATTTCCTGAAGAATAATCTTAAATTGAGCAGTATTATCAAACAATCGATTGATATCGATCCGTATGGGTTGATGTAGACAGACTGGATTTCATCCGGTAGCTGCCAGATTGTTCCCAGGAAGATTTAACTGCCTTGTGGGGAATTTCAAATTTTTTCTTGACATTTTCGACTATAAAACGGATTTGGACTAAGAGAGTGAAAGAGGTAAAAAGTGAACGAAAAAAAGGAAAGGATAATTTCAGCAGCTAAAGAATTGATCGCTCAATATGGCTTTAAAAAAACTACCATGGATGAGGTTGCTTCCAAAGCCAGAATGGGTAAATCTACCATGTATTACTACTTCAAAAACAAAGAGGATATCTTTGCTGAAATCGTACGAATAGATTCCGATCTTTTTCGACAGAAATTGATTGATGCTATCCAGGCTGCTTACAGTCCACAAGATAAAATTATGCAATATATTCGCACCAGAATGCTACATCTAAAAGAACTTAGCAACTATTACAAAACTCTCACCAACGAATATTTGGATCACTATTTCTTCATCGAACAGGTGAGGGAAGATTTTTATAGTTTCGAAAACAAAATTCTAAGTGATCTGATAAAAGAAGGAATTCAGCAAAACATTTTTACACCCTGTGATATAGATGTCGTTGTCCATATGATCGCAATTGCTATAAAAGGTTTAGAATATCCTATTTTCATTCAGAAAGAGCAGGATCTGGAAAGAGACAGTAAGCAAATGATGGAGATTATCTTTAAAGGAATTGAAGTAAAAGCATAATTTTTTTACAATATTTTCGAACACGGAACGGATATAGTCGATAATTTGAGGAGAATAAATTGATTAAAATACCGGAATTAAAAATAGGAAACCTTGTTGCAAAACTACCCATCATTCAGGGCGGAATGGGAGTGGGAATATCGATGGCTGGATTGGCTTCTGCCGTGGCTAATACGGGTGGGATCGGAGTAATTTCTTCTGTAGCTTTGGGAATGCTGGATACTGCTTCTAAAAACCCTTACCGGGAAGCAAACAAAATTGCCTTAAGTCGCGAAATTCGTAAAGCCAGAAAACTGACTGACGGTATTATCGGCTTGAATATAATGGTCGCCATTTCCGACTATGATGAAATAGTGAAACTGGCGTTTGAAGAAAAGGTTGATATTATTTTCCTGGGTGCAGGACTGCCCTTGAAATTACCAGTTGGAATGGCTATAGAAGAACTTAAACAATCGAAAACAAAAGTTGCACCGATAGTATCATCGGGACGGGCAGCCAGACTCATTTTCAAAAGCTGGGATAAGCATTTTGCTCATATTCCCGATGCTGTGGTGGTGGAAGGTCCATTAGCCGGGGGGCATCTTGGTTTCAAAAAAGAACAGATCGATGATCCTGAATTTATCCTGGAAAATTTAGTTCCCGATGTTTGTGAAGCAATTAAACCTTTCGAATTCAAATATGATAAAAAGATACCGGTCATTGCTGCTGGTGGAGTTTACAATGGGGAAGATATTTATAAATTTATGAAATTGGGTGCTAGTGGTGTGCAGATGGGAACCCGTTTTGTAGCCACGGAAGAATGTGATGCTGCTATCGAATTTAAAAACCAGTATATAAAGTGCAAAAAAGAAGATATTGTTATTATCCAGAGTCCGGTAGGTTTGCCGGGGCGTGCCATTTTGAACGACTTTCTGAAGGATGTGAAAGCAGGAACTAAAAAACCGTTCCGTTGTCCCTGGAAATGCCTGAAGACCTGCGATTTCAGAAATTCACTTTATTGCATCGCCGATGCTTTGATGAAAGCCAAGATCGGTGAATTGAAGAACGGTTTCAGCTTTGCCGGAGCCAATGCCTGGCGCGTTGATAAGATCGTTACTGTAAAAGAACTGATTGATTCCCTGGTGCGGGAATTTGAGAAAGCGGTACTGAAGAATAATCTTGAGCTTAATATGTAAAACGATCGCCTTGATCGTTATTAACCGAATACAGATAGGAGATCGGTCTCTACCACACCAGTTTAAAGCATGATAATCTTACTCAAGTGATGTAAATCGTTCTTTCAGCCATTAGCACCGGTTGATAAATCCTGAACGAGTGTCTTTTTCACTCAGACAAGATTTATAAGCCTTTGGTGTAGTTTCTGAGCTACAATTTTAAACCTGACTCTGATAAAAATCTCGAGTCGGGTTTCATTTTATCTTCAATTACCTTATAAAAATAGATTCAGAATCAATCCTCTACCTTACTCCCGAACCAAAGTCTTTTCCCATTTGTTATCCAGTTTGTAATTCCCATTTCTTTGATTGCTTTCAGGTTTTTCACACAGGAATCCTTATGAAGCTTTTCAAGTGCTTTAAATTTTTCACAAGTCTCAAAATCTTCACACTCATAACAGGCATAAAAACCCTTTCCAATACAGCACTTCCTGATTTCACAATTTGTGGAATCAATTTCTCTTTCTCTACAGGTTTTCGGACATTTTAAACCAGATATAAATTCGAGCTTCTTAAAAAAATCATCATAATCTTTGAGTTTTTGGGAGAACATGCTTTTTGCAGTTAGCTCGAACTTGTATTTTTCAATTACCTTTTTTAAATCTTTTGCTCTATCTGCAATCTCACCTGAATAACCGGCACAATCTCCACAATAGAGTCCGCAATATGCGAGTAATTTGGTATTATCGTTCATATCTTCATCCATCCTGTGCAGGTTCAATCATACTGATTGAATGAAATATTCCTAAGTAATCTTAGATAATTCTTTCTTATAAAAGCACAATCATTGTTGGAGCATTCTTCCTATTTAGTCTTCAATTTGTTTGAAAAAAAATTATAGAGCCAGGCAAAAATTGCTCCACCAATCAAACCATCAAAAAAGCCCCAAATAAACCCGAATAAACTCCCGATAAAACTAATATTATAACCCCTATATACTCTTCCAATAAACGACACTTGATAAGTAGAGCCTTCAAATAAAATAATCCACCAGGTTATAAATAAAAGACCTAATCCCCAAATTAAACCACACGTCAGGGCAAAAGCTTTTACATTCAATTTCATTTTGACCTCCATTTTTTCTGTTCATAATGCATAACTCATAAGAACATGCTAAGTTCTTTTATTGCACAAGTTGCCAACTTGTACTTCACTATTTTCCTAATACATTTTCTAAAAGTTCACAATCCTGATGGATTATCTTTCCATCAATTTCGATAAGTGCTTTATCTCCTTTATTCCAGAAAACGATATGCCCATCTGTATATCTTGCACCGGAACCGGAAATCGTGCGTTTTAATTTGAACACTTTCCCATCATAAACCAGAGAAGCCTTTTCCCCATTTTCAAAATAAGTAACTTTTACGCTTGCCCCATCATGACAAACAAATTCAAAAGTTGTGCACTTAGATTTTACACAGCCAAAACAGTATAGAATTACAGTTAACAAATAAATTTGGAAATGTTTCTTATTCATATAATA
>CAYWPW010000129.1:0-6055 GCA_964460095.1 uncultured Candidatus Cloacimonadota bacterium | reverse complement strand
GGATTATTTTTATGTAATTGAAAAGTATATATTTTAGTTTTTTAAATCCTTTTGTATTGAAACGGTTAGAATTTAATATAATAGTAGGAATTAAACCTCCAGTATACGAAAAATTTGGTTGAATTAATATTTTATCATCGAAATTGTAATCAATTTTCAATTTATATATTTGCAATTCGAGTTTCTTGGTTATTGTTTTTAATCTGCTTCTATCGTTATGATAATTGTTCTTTTTACATTCATTTCCCATTAGTAATAATACATTTCTTATTTGTATTAAATTAAATGAAATTGTTTTAAATTTCTCTATATCACTATTCACGATTTTTGACTGTTTCTTCACACTTTTATAAATAGAAGATATCTCAAAAGATTTGAATATAGCGGCTTCGAGTAATGAAGATTTAATTAAACAAATTATATGTTTAATGGTAAGATGGATATAAAAATTTCTGAATTTATCTCTATTCCACAATGTTCTCAGGTCAACATCAAAAACGTTAAGTAAATTTAAAGCATTAGAATAATTATTTTTATTTGTAATCAAATATGAAGTGTAATAATCTAAACAAAATGATATTTTACTTGTGAATGGTTCTTTGTATTTATTATCAAGATTTCGATAATAAAACAGAACCCTAGAAAAGTGTGAAATATCAATTTTAATTAATTTGATTATATCAATTTGCTTATTAGATTTATCTAGGAGACCATTTATGAAATTTTCAATTTCAAGTTGTGCATCTTTTTCTTCCATTTCTATTCCTTCTATTGTTAAATAATCTAGCACTCAACATGTTGAAAAATGAATAATTAAGAAATTTGTCAATTTAAATGTACGATTTATAGAATGAAAAAGGACAGCTCCAACCTTCGCACATCTTTGGCTTGGTAAGCAATAGCTGTCCCTTTATTTTTTATCTTTTCTAAGTTCTCGATTTTCACTCTTAAATAAGAATTTCTGAAAGAGAGGAAAAAACAGTTAATTCCATCCAAGCTTAAAAAATCATCACAAACCAATAACTTATTGTGAATTTGAATTCTTTGGAATATTTTTTCTAACGGTTTTCCATGATAGTTTTCGCTATTTTCTTAATATCTAACTTTCTATTTTCTTCGATATCAGCACCTGCAAATGTTAATGAGAAGATAAGAGTCTCATCAAAAATTGAAAAATTAATAGGATGTAAATAAATTGAAATATCTTCATAGTAATTCTGATAGTCTTCATAATTATTTTTGTTTATCTCGAAACTTCTGTCAGCACCGTCTATCAGCCATGTTTCTTCGAAATAGTCATCATCAGTTTCAATGTAAAAATCAATCCACTGAACATCGGTATTTTGCGTTAACGTCCAAGTGAATTCATAATCTTCATTGAAATTAAAAGAAGGCCAGTTCACAATTGGAAAGTATGGAATGGCCAAATTACCGGAGAAAGTGTCTCCATTCAATTCAAAAACATAGGTCATGTTTTCACCGGCAGTACCCATTCCTTCCACAGTAATACCTGCCTCCCATTCATCAAATTGTTCCCATATGAAATCTACCTGAATACCATTGATCTCTAACATCCAGGTTATTGGTTCGTTCATGGTAATTAAAGAAATCCAAGCATACCGGTTCCAATTTATAGCGGGAGTCACCATCATAATGGTTTCAATATCTTCTTCACCATTTCCTCCAAAAAGCGGAAAATCTGTTTCAAAGGTGTTTTTACTATCCTCTTCACAACCGATTAGTAACATTAACAAAAAAGCAAAAACTAATAACAACTTAAATACCTTCATTTTTTCCTCCAAATTTTTTGTGTAGAGAATATATCTATCTTATTATTGTCAATAAAATGGTATAAAGGAAATATAAAATAAGAAGGATTTGAACTAAAAAAAGGACAGCTCAGTGAGCTGTCCCTACTAATGGCTAACAGGCTAATAGCTAACCAGCTACTTCGCAACTATACTCACCAATTTCTTCGGCACAATGATGATCTTCTTGATCTCTTTCCCTTTCAGGTGTTTTTTCAAGTTCTCTAATTCCAGAGTTTTCTTTTAATTTCGAATGGTCATTAAAAAATTCTTTACAAATTGAAATTAATTGGATAAGTCTATTTTTGTAGTTGGTTTGAGATGTGCAATTTTTAATTTAACATTGTGTTCTCTAATCATTTTTTTAACAATCTTCTCAGTATTATTTAATAGTTTCTTAATGTCATAATTCGTTTCTTGAGCCATTTTCTTTTGAGTTCTCCATTTTTCCTCTAACAAAATATTTTTAAACATATTTACTCCTCGAATAATTCCATTGGATTGCAAATCTTAATGATGAAGCTTAACGCTTATTTTTAATCGTTTCTTCACATTAAGTCACGCTTGAAATTTTTCCAAAATGCTCCACAATGTGGACAGAAATCGCCAACTCTTGATTCAAGTGAAACATTTTTTAAGCAAGATGAACAGTAATAGCAATTTTTCCATCCGACACCAACAAAGGGATCTCTCAAATTCGCAATCTTAACTCCCTGACTTTTGAGTATTTTAACTTTATTCCTGAGTTCTGTTTCAATTCTTTCCAATTCAATATCTCTTTCTTCTCGTTTCTTAGATTTTATTTCCTCCACTTCTTCATTTGTAAGTAATCTAGAATGAGTCCAATAGACACCACAATGCACACAAGTTGAACCAGGTAGTACATTCCAAATCACATTTCTACATTCACTGCAAGAAAATTGAGAATTAGATTCTGCTGATTGAATCAGATGACCAGTTCTTAAATCTCGTTCACCATCAACGAGTTTGCTAACAATCTGCGAAACTATCTCTTTTTTCCCTATTTCTATAGCCATCGAAAGAAGTGTCTTAGTCAAGAACTTATACTTTTCTTCGTGATATTCAATTAGAATTCTAGGATCTGAACCATTTGATAGTAACAATTCCGTTATCTTATCGTTTTTTGATTTTATTGCTAGCGCCAAGAGGGGTATACTATAAAAACCTTTAGCTAATAAATATTTACCTAATACTGCATTTGTATTTGCATCGTAGGATAATAAGAGCTTAATAATTTGAATATTTCGCTTTTCTATAGCAATCGATAGCGGATTTCTCATAATATAGTCTTGATCTTGATTAAAATTTGATACTTGTCCTATTTCAGGATCTGCCCCCTTCGATAAAAGAAAGCGTGTTATCTCATAATTTCCTTTCTGTATTGCCCACATTAATATTGTATATCCGATATGATCCCGTTTATTGATAGGATTTTCAGCTTCCAAATAACGTTCAAAATAAGACTTATCGTTTGATTTCAATGCAGATTTTATTTGTGAGAAGCCTGTCTTTTTGTCGCGGTATTTAGTTACAATAAACGTAACAAGGAAACTGAGAAGAAATATTGTTAGAATTATAAAAATTATAATAATTATGACTCGCATCGAATTCCTCTCTTGTCTAAGTTACAAAATGCAACATAACATATATTAGATTGCTTTAAATCATATCCCACTCATTTCTGAGCAGTATATGAGATAACTATTTTACTACTTTGGCACTTCCGACACTGTAAACTCCACCGGATCGCTCCATTCGGAGAAGCCATTTGCATTTTTTATCAGTTTCACTGAATTGTCAAGCAACATCTGATTCTTTAACTGGTTTATGCGACGGAAATGACACCTGCTTTCTGTTGGATTTAGTTTGTCTTTGTTTAATGTCTTTAAAAATTACATCAATATCGTGATTATGTAGTTTTGCATACTATTCACGAAGTTTTCGTGTTTCTTCAACAATTGGATCTTTCCACATAGTTTATTCCTCCATTAGCTCTTTAGGTGTACAAATTATCGGCGGTTCAACGCCTTGTTGACGACATATTTTTTCTATTTTTGGTCTCATTACCGCATTCGCAATATGTGTACAATTCTCAGGTTAAAAGATAATCAATCTTATAAATTGAAGTATAAGCGAGATGAATGGCATCGCCTTCTAAATCCTTTGGCATTACATAATTATTGAGATATATTTCTGCTATTTTTTCAATTTCTGGAATTCTTTCTAATACTTCTAAAGATTCAGCGAGTTTTATTGCTTCATTTTTCTTTGGATAATTTCCTGCTTGTAGTTCTGCCAATGTTTCTAACTATAAATAGATTTTATATTTATTTTTTTGAGTGTTCCACCAATCTTTTGTTATATCTATCAGATTCTTTATGCTTTCTCGTTCATCAAACAGAAAACTAATGATAGTTGTGTCTAAATAAACTGATTTTTTCATAATCTTTCCTTATTTAATCGTACTATAAAATTTTTATGTTTATTTTTTTGTAAAATTAAAATCACAAATCTCAAACCATTAAAGGAATAGAAGAATTTAAGAAGATTAAATTTATCATTAAATCAAATCATCAATCTTGAACCGTTAAATAAATTAGAAAAGTTGATTAGTTTAATATTAGCAGGAAATCAAATCTCCAATCTTAACCCGTTAAAGGAATTGAATAAGTTAAGAGTATTAGATTTAAGAGGAAATAAAATTATCAATCTCGAACCATTAAAGAGATTAAAAAATATTAAAGAATTATTGTTAGCAAGTAATCCGCTAAAATATTCTCAAATAGAAGAATTGGAAAAAGCTCTCCCAGAGACAGATATCATATTCTAATTTTATCTTATGTAGTAAATATAAACAAAAAAGGGTAACTCGTGAGTTGCCCCTACGATTTATTCCTCATCGTGTTCTTTGTGACTTGGTGCCTTTATGGCAGATCATATCATCACTATACTCACCAACTTTTTGGGAACCACGATGATTTTCTTAATCTCTTTTCCTTGAAGATGCTTTTTCACGTTTTCCAATTCCAGAGCTTTTTCTCTTATTTCTTCTTCGGATGTTGAAGGAGTAACAGAAAGTTTTCCCCTGATTTTTCCCATTATCTGAACTACATATGTAATTTCATCTTTAATCAGATATTCAGGATTATATTCCGGAATACCAGATTCGTGAACCAGATTTTCTTTTCCAATCATTTGCCAAAGTTCTTCCGAAATATGCGGAGCAAAGAAATACATCAGTCTGGGAATGATAGCACAGGATTCTGCAAAAATTGCTTTTTCAGTATCATTAAGTTTTTCCGGTTCTGTGATGCTGTAAACATTATTCAAATGTTCCATAATTGCAGCAATTGCAGTGTTGAACTGCATCCTGTTTTCAATATCATTCAGTACTTTCTTAATTGTATAATGCGTACTGTAACGCAGTTCCTTAATTTCATTAGAAATTCTTCGTGTCCCTTCGTGTCTCTTCGCGGCTAAATCATTTTCCTTTCGTGTCAATTCGTGTGAATTCGTGGTTGAATTATTTTCTTGTGCCTTTTTGTGCCTTTTTGTGGTTATTCTTATCAATTCCAAGTTTTCTTCAAACAATCTCCACACACGGTTAAGAAAGCGAAATGCTCCTTTTACAGCTTCATCATTCCATTCCACATCTTTTTCGGGTGGAGATGCAAACAGCATGAAAATTCTGACTGTATCCGCACCGAAGCGGTCGATTATGTATTGGGGATCAACAACATTTCCCTTTGATTTGCTCATTTTTGCACCGTCTTTATAAACCATTCCCTGGGTAAGCAAACGTGCAAAAGGTTCATCAGAACTTACCAGCCCGATATCCCGCATAAATTTATGGAAGAATCGCGCATACATCAGGTGCATCACAGCGTGTTCTATTCCGCCTATATACTGGTCAACCGGCAGCCAATAATCAGCTTTATCTTTTTCAAATGGAATTTTTTCGTTCTTTGCATCTGCATAGCGGGCAAAATACCAGGAACTATCCACAAAAGTATCCATTGTATCTGTTTCTCTTTTGGCACTTCCTCCACATTTCGGACAGTTCGTATTTACCCAATCTGTTACAGAAAGTAGAGGATTCTTTGTTGTTTTTCCCAGTTGAACTTTTTCCGGTAATTTTACAGGCAAGTCATCATCCGGAACAAGCACAGTTCCGCAATTATCACAATAAACAATTGGAATTGGAGTTCCCCAATATCTTTGACGGG
>CAYWPW010000128.1:0-6070 GCA_964460095.1 uncultured Candidatus Cloacimonadota bacterium | reverse complement strand
CCCTAACCTTCTCCAAACAACTTCAAAATGATTATTTTTATATTGCTTGTACAAAAAATGAAAAGCTCCTCGAAAAGTATTTCTCGCGGAATGATGTGGAATACCGCTGGCTTCTCGATAACAATTTTGATCTGGATGCAAATTTCTTTGATGTAACCTCTATGAAAGTAAATGATATCGAGCTTTATCATGAGATGAAGATTTCCGAAGGCTGCATTGAAATTCGTTGTTATCATCCGCAACTAAAAAATCTGATTGGAAAGGAAGTCGAATTCTCCATTTCCACTCAAACTTATTATCCCAAAGATTCTCACCAGGTTTCTGTTTATCTTATCGAACTGACTCAAGGTGCTAAAATAACATTTATTTTTGGCGATGTTCTGCAAAATGTAGAAGCAGTTCCGATTTTCTCCGGCAGAAGTAAATTCCCGCAAATCTTTACAGATGGCAAAAGCATCACGATTTCATCCAAAAAAGATGAATGGGTCTTCCCCACCAGCGGTGTGGTGTTTGTGTATTAGCCGCGAAGAACACGAAGGAATGGGAAATTAAACACCGAATACACCGAAAATGTCTTTGCGTTTGGACTTGACTTAAGAATTCGGATTTTCTCTCACCTTTACCAGACCGAAGATTTGAGTTAAGAACAGAGAACAAACGCTAAAGACCTTGCGAATGGTTGAAATGAAGAATATAAAATTGAATTTGACAGAAATAAATACATAAATGAATTGTATAATCGTAATTTGAAAGGAGTGTAGAATGGCATTTACTATGGTATATAAAAAAGTTACTGAAGGTTATATCGGGTTTATAGAAGAATTGCCCGGAGCAAATTCACAGGCAAAAAATCTAAATGAATTGAAGGATAACTTAAAGGAAGCTGTTCAACTTGTTATGGAAGCAAAGGGAGAAAATATATAATGTATAAATGTCCGATATGTAATTCACCTGCAAAATTAAAACCAGATAATTGGCCTTGGTATGTAGATTGTTTGCGTTGTGGAATATTTAATATTAATGAGAGTGCTTTAAATAGATATCATCCTCTAAAATTAAATTCTAAAATTCAAATGAAAAAACAAATAGCCCTCTTTTCGGGATGGATTCGTGAGAATCTAAATGTTACAATCACAGAAAGAATTGTTAATGACTTTACTAATTTAAAACTTCCTTCATTACAAGATAGGGCAACAAATTTACTCAAAAGCTTAAATTCTACCTACAATTTACTTGGTGGAAGTAAAACAATAAATTTTGCTAATTTGAAGAAAATTATTACTATTATAGAAAATAATGAAGAAGATGAGAACACAGATTTTTTAGCAAAAGATTTAAAATATATGGCAATTACTTGGTCATATGACATTCGTGAATTACAATTTATTTATGAAGATTATTTAAAAAAGGAAAAGAAATACCTTACTGATGAAGAGTTTTGTAAAATTACTCCAAAAGGCTGGGCTTATCTTGAAAGTTTGCGACAACCTAATCCTGATAGTAAGAAAGCATTTGTTGCAATGTGGATTACAGATGAAATGAAAGGGATTTGCGAAAATTATATCAAACCGGCTGCAGAAGATGCTGGCGATTATAAAGCTGAACCAATTAATGAAAAAGATTATAATGGAGATGTAAACGACGCTATTATTGGTGAAATTCGAAGCAGTAAGTTTATTATTGCAGATTTCACCGGAAATCGGGGGGGAGTATATTATGAAGCTGGTTTTGCTTATGGTCTTCATATTCCAGTTATTTATACATGCAGAGAAGATTGGTTTAATCAATTTGTAAAGCAATCAATAAAGCTTAAAGATATAGAAGGAAATGAGAAAGAGGAGAAATTAGATATTTTTTCTAAAATTCATTTTGATGTGGATCATCGAAACTTTATCGTATGGAAAGAAGGAAAAGACTTATACGATAAATTATTAAAAAGGATTGAAGCTACAATAACATAAATTTATTTATTAATTTGTGGTAGTTTAAGCAGTATAATTTCTTCAACCATCTGTTGTAAATATACAACAAATTGCTTGACATATATTACACCCAAAATTATTCGTGTCTCATGGAATTAAGAAAAATTTATAATCGTATTTCTGTTTTAAGGCAGGAGCGTGGTATTTCCCGCAAGGAATTAGCAGAAAAGATAGGTGTGAATTTCCAAACTGTGGGATACCTGGAACGGGAAGAATATAATCCCAGCCTGGATCTGGCATTCCGCATCAGCGAATATTTCAATCTGCCCATTAATTTGATCTTTTCCACGAAACCTTTAAAACCTTTGAGCGAAGAGTTGCTAAACCTTAAAAAGAATGCGAAATAGAGAAATGTCTTTCTGAGGAAAACTTCAAAGAATATTCTCACGAAGAATCTCATTTTAAGCGGAGATCCTTCGATGGAAAAGCAAGAAGGTTTCCTCAGGATGACAGAAAAAACAGGAGGTTAAAATGAATAGTCCAAAAAAAAGCCGTAGGAGCAGTGTTATCCTGAACTACCTGAGTATAATTCTCATTCTTATTATTTTTTATCTGGTAAAATTACTTGGAATAAGCAAAATCTATTTATTATTTGAGATAA
The DNA here is from genome assembly GCA_964460095.1 of uncultured Candidatus Cloacimonadota bacterium. Lineage (GTDB taxonomy): Bacteria > Cloacimonadota > Cloacimonadia > Cloacimonadales > TCS61 > JABMPU01. Next base: position 3,487 of record CAYWPW010000128.1, on the reverse strand, counting down.
TACCGATTGTTATATTGATAATTACTTTCAAATCTGCATTTCTCAATACTAATTTCTGGAAGATGACTCATACATCTTCAAAAAAATTGGATGAAAGGGAACTTCAAGTTGTGTATAAAGCCACAACTTTTTCCTACACGATTTTCACAGTAGCATGCTTGGTAATAATTTACTCATTCAATCTCACAGGAATTGGTTCAATAGATGTAGTTTTAGCTGCCAGCCTTTTGTATTTTGCTCACACACTTCCTGCAGCGATAATTGTCTTTACACAAAAGTAAGAATAATTTCAAGAAGTCTGAGATTCAAAATCAGAATTATTTTCCAAAATAAATTTAAGGAAATATCTATGAAAAACGGAAAAATATTTTTTTTATTAGCATTGGTCTATTTGATAGGAGCTTCTCATTTATTTACATGTACGATTTTTTATGCAGCAAGGAATAACATGGTATTAAGTGGGAATAATGAGGATTGGAGCGACCCAAATACTTTTATGACGTTTTACCCGTCAGAATCTGGAAAGCTGGGTTGGGTAAAATTTGGATTTCAAAATAGTTTCCCGCAGGGCGGCATGAATGAGAAAGGTTTATTTTGGGATGCAGCTTCTACCCCATATCTGGCTATGCCCTATTCCGAAGAAAATAAAGAAAAATACACCGGTGTTTTAATGCAGAAGGTCATTGAAGAATGTTCCACGACCCAGGAAGCTAATGCTGTTTTCGAGGAATATTATTGTGATGATCTTTATAATGCACAATATTTAATTGGGGATTCCACCGGAACTTCCATAATCGTGGAGGGAGATGAGATTTTTGGCAGCAATGAAGATTTCCAGGTTATGACTAACTTCTGCCAATCACAGTATGAACCTGGCAATTTCCCTTGCTGGCGCTATGATACTGTAGAAGAAATGTTGCAAAATGATGATGAAATTTCGCCTGTTTCATTTGGCTGGATACTTTCTGCTACTCACCAGGGAGGAAATTATCCTACCCAGTATTCCAATATTTATGATAATAAGAATTGTATAATCTATCTTTTTTACTATCATAACTACGAGGAATATATCACGATAGATTTATACCAGGAACTTGAAAAGGGATTTAAAGATTACAATATTCCATCGCTTTTTTCAATGATCGAAATGTTATATCCTGATTTTGGGGCAATTGTAAATTCAACTTCTGTTACATTCCGCTGGGAAGGGAAAGCAAACAGTCTTTATGAACTTTACTACTCCACTGATCCTGATCTTACAGATTGTGAGCCCATTATTATCAGACCATTCAACTTTCTAAAATCAACACCGAAAAATTTAAACCTACTGATATCGGGAATATTTATTACAGCTTTTTTAGGAATACTGAAAAAGCGGTTGCTCTTTATATTGCTCACGATTTTTATTATTCTTATCGTACTCGGTTGTTCACAAAATTCAACTTCACCATCAAGTGGTGATATCATCGAATTCACCCAAACAGTTGAAAATTTACAACCCGGCACAACATATTACTGGAAAATAATTGCTCATCCAGAAGGAACAGATGATTTTATAAGCGAAACCGTAACTTATTCTTTTACGACGAATGATTGATAACTAAACACTACTTCCCGCCGCAAACCCTGTGCTCCAGGCTATCTGCAAATTAAATCCACCGGTATAAGCGTCGCAATCCAATATTTCACCGGCAAAGAATAATCCGGCAACAAGTTTTGATTCCATGTTTTTGGGATTGATCTGATTTACGTCCACCCCACCTGAAGTAATTATCGCTTCTGCAATCGGTCGGAATTTATCTAATTTTATTGTGAGATTTTTGAGTGCTCTAACAATAAATATTCTCTCTTCTTTTGTGATTTGATTTGCCGGTTTATCTTTGTGTATTCCAGAAGTATTTATTATAATCGGGATCATTTTTTTTGGTAAGAGATTTCTTAGAATATTCTTGAATTGCTTGTTAGATTGTTCAGTAAAATCCCTTTGCAGGCGTCGATCCAGTTTTTGTTCGGAAAGAGCAGGTTTCAGGTCGATGACTAATTTGTGACCGTCAATTTTTCTGATATACGATGATGCGGATAAGATGATCGGACCACTCACTCCAAAATGCGTGAACAACATTTCACCAAAATCTTCATGAATTGTTTTTCCGCTTTTAGTTACGATCTTGATTGCGGTATTTTTCAAAGAAAGTCCTTGCAAATCTTTCACATCACATCCCACAGAATTTTCACAGTCTTTTAACCTTTCTATTCTTTTTGCATTTATGGGAACCAAAGCCGGATAGAAGTTAGTAATTTTATGTCCCATTTTTCTGGCAAATTTGTAACCATCACCTGTGGAACCGGTTCCCGGATAGGATTTTCCACCTGTAGCGATAATCAATTTCTTTGCTTTTATTACGTCCTCATCCACAAGCTTAGCAGCAAATATCTCTCCAACTTTCATCAGGTCGATCGCAGCTTTATGAACAATATTAACTTTGTTTTTGGAAACGAATTTAATGAGAGTTTTCACAACATCTTTTGCCTTATCGGATTCAGGAAATACTCGATTCCCTCTTTCAATTTTTGTTTCAAGACCGAGTTCGTTGAAAAAATCTATAGTTGCAAAGCTATTAAACTGATAAAAAGCATTGGTTAGAAATTTTCCATTAACTTGCGTATTCTCGATCAATTCTCTTTCGTAACATAAGTTGGTGATATTGCATCTTCCCTTCCCAGTGATGAGTAGTTTCTTTCCCAGTACTGCATTTTTTTCAATAAGCGTAACGTCTAACCCATTCTTTGCTGCAATTCCTGCTGCCATCATTCCAGCAGCTCCTCCTCCTATCACGATTACATCATAAACTTTCATACATTTCCTGTTTCGATTTATTTCCTCTCGTTAACTCCGGCTTTAACAGATGCACTTGTTAATGCAATTGCACTGTATGTTCCACTTACAAATCATCCAAGCAAATTAATTTAAGAATCTCATTCTCTTCAAAATCTTTATTTCCAGTAGAACTATATTTCTAATTTTGGGAATTATTCACAAATCCTTTCCTAACCAGCTTCTGATTATTATATTGAACTTTCTTAAACAGTAGAGAACGTAGAACAGGATTCTACGTGTTACTGGAAATTAATTGCTCGTTCAGAAAAAGAATCAGATTTCAGTATAGAAACTGTGGTATATCCTTTTATACAACGGGAAATTAGTATTTGGATTTTTCTTTTTTGATAATACTATTTAAAAAACATTAAGTAAATCGGTCTTATAGCTGCTAACACCAATAATACAATGTACCACCAATAACTCAGAGAAGTAATTTCCGGAATCAGTTTTATCAGGATAATAATAACCAGCATCGCACAAAGCTGAATAAGCTTGATATCCCAAATTGTGAAAAATCTAATCCTTTTGTTAAAATTTTTAATTATTCCCATAATAACCTCCTAACATTGTTACGCTAAAACGTTCTGCAAAATGAAAAAAACTGTC
>CAYWPW010000127.1:0-6099 GCA_964460095.1 uncultured Candidatus Cloacimonadota bacterium | reverse complement strand
TGGAATCATCTGGCAGCTTTCCAAACAATTTGTACTATGGGTTTTAATAGCAAATACCATCGCCTGGCCACTAGCATGGTATGTTATGAAAAGCTGGTTAAATGGTTTTGAGTATCGTACTTCTACAAATCCAATGATTTTCATATTTGCAGGTGTGGTTTCTTTAGCAATTGCACTGGTTACTATCAGCTTAAAAATCTGGAAAGCAGCAAACACAAATCCAGCTAAGATTTTAAAATATGAGTAAATGCATGAGGTAAAGAGATATGATAAAGAATTTTATTAAAATAACCCTGAGAAATATTGTAAGACAAAAGACTTTTTCTGCCATCAATATCTTCGGTTTCGCTATTGGCTTGGCGGTCTGTATGATAATCTCCTTTTACGTATATGACGATCTTTCTTACGATAGGTTCCATGAAAATTCAAAAGATATTTACAGACTTCTAACCAAGGATACATCTGTGGAAGACTTGATGTACGGCATCACTTCCGGACCACTGGTTGCAGGTATTAAAGAAGGAGTTCCTGAAGTTCTGGCAAGCACACGGGTATCTAATAATGGCAGAGACAGTATTCGCAGGGCAGATGTTGAACATAGTGAAGATGAAGAAACCATCCATACACGAACAATAATTGCTGATACAGGATTTTTTGATGTTTTTGACTTTAAAATCTTAGCTGGGAATAACGAAATGCCTTTGCAAGATCCAAATGGAATTTACCTGACTCCTGAAATAGCTGAACTAGTTTTTGGTGAAGATGATCCAATTGGAAAACCTGTTGAATTCATGGAAATCGAAGGAGCTTTTATAGCTGGTATTGTGGAAGCACCTCCAACAAATTCCACTATTTTTTTTGAATGTATTGTTCCTTTTCGTCTGGAATGGAATCCTGTTTGGTGGGATAGTTGGCAGAATGTAGCACTTACTGGTTACGTGCGTCTGCAGCCAGATGCTGATTTGGAGAATGTTAAGCAGAAGATAATAGATTATGCTGCTGATAACGGATTTGCTTCTATCTGGCAACCGCGTTTACAGAAACTCACAGATATACATTTAGACTCAGGAAACCTGCGGTTTGATACAATGAATTGGGGAAGATCTGATCGGGCAAAAGTGATCTCAACTGGAGTAATAGCATTGTTTGTACTTTTCATTGCTTCCATAAATTTCATCAATCTTTCGAGCGCAAGAGCAACTAAACGTGCCAAGGAAGTAGGAATGCGCAAGATAATCGGTAGTGGACGAAAAGAATTGATCTTTCAATTTCTAGGAGAATCATTACTCATTACCTATTTTGCTATGATTATTGCAATAGCTATTTTTGAGATTTCCATTCCCTATTTGAACGATTTTATGCACAAGCAGGCTGCTGTTAACTTGCTCCAGAATCCTGAAATTTTTATCGTTATTTTTGGTGCAGTAAGTTTAGTTGGATTGTTAGCAGGATTTTATCCAGCCATAATCATTTCCGGGTTCAAAGCTCTCTCCGTGCTCAAAGGCAGTTTTCATACCAGCAAAAGTGCTATAATACTGCGACGCATTCTGGTCGTGGGTCAGTTTGCAATTTCCATTTCACTCATATCTGCTGTTTTCATTGTTAAATCACAAATTGATTATCTAAACAATATTGATATTGGCTATAACAGGAGAAACGTTGTTGATCTACCATTCCAGAATGATGAACACTTAGAATCTTACCAGGAGAAAGTAAGGCAGTTGCCAGGAATCGAAAGCATTGGTATGACCAATTCTATGCCTGGTGGAACACTGCAGAAATTCCAGGTTTTTCCTGAAGGTGAGAAGACAGAAGATGGAACAATGTTCGATAAGATACAAATTGATAGCGGCTTGATTCCAACCTTGAAAATGGAATTACTTTATGGTGAGAATTTCAAAGCAGAACTGGGTGAAGCTAATTTCGACAATGTGATAATAAACGAAACTGCACTTGAATATGCTTGTTGGGAAGGTGATCCAATCGGTAAAACCATCAGGATCCAGCGTGAAAATGATACTCAAGAAGTAAAAACTGTAATTGGTGTTGTAAAGGATTTTAATTTTACAACAACTCGACGAGTAGTTAATCCAACATTCATGAATTATTCTGAAGAGAATTATTCTTTTTTGGTGCGTATAAATGAACTGCAAAGCGATACTTTCCTGGCAGCTGTGGAAGAGATCTATCACGAATTTTATCCAGAAGACACATTCAGAGCTATGTATCTGGATGATATCTTTAATTTCCAATTTAGGCAGGATCAGGCTTTTGCCAGTTTTATTGCTGTCTTTTCAATTATTGCTATCATCATTTCCTGTCTGGGATTATTTGGACTTTCATCTTATATGACCGAACAACGTACAAAAGAGATTGGTATTCGTAAAGTATTAGGTTCATCAATAGCTCAAGTTGTAAAATTACTGTCGATAGATTTTACCCGTTGGGTGATTTTAGCAAATTTTATCGCTTGGCCTTTAACCTGGTACGCTATGAATTTATGGCTAAACGAGTTTGTTTATCAAATGAATATGAATATATGGATCTTCTTAGCTTCCGGGCTGATAGTTATTACAATTGCTCTTCTCACTATTGGTGTTCAAACTTTTCGAGCTGCCAATGCTAATCCTGTGAGAGCATTAAAATATGAATAAATCAGGAGAAAATTATGTTCAAAAATTATTTAATAATTGCAATTAGAAATATTTTTCGTCATAAAGGATTTTCATTTATAAATATTATTGGATTAGCTATTGGGATGGCAGTTTGCATTATAATAATGCAATATGTTAGCTACGAAAACAGCTATGATAAATTTCATGATAATTATGAAAATATTTATCGTGTTAAATTCAATATTTATAAACACGGGGAATTGATTGTGGAATGTGCAGCTGCTGTTCCAGCTGTGGGACCAGCCATGAAGGACAACTTTCCCGAAGTATTGGAATATTGCCGTGCGTTACCCGTGGATGGCATCATGGCTTATGGAGAGAAAAGCTTCCGAGAAGATGATATCCAGGTGGTTGGTCCAACTTTCATAACAATGCTTTCTTTTCCGCTTATTAAAGGCGATCCTGAAACAGCATTGGATGGACCAAATAAAACGGTGATCACAGAGTCAACTGCCACAAGATTCTTTGGCGATGAGGAGCCGATAGGAAAATCCATAACTTGGGATGGTGAAATTGATTTTGAAGTAACGGGTGTTTGCATTGATGTTCCTGAAAATTCTCATATCAAATTCACATTTTTATTCTCTCATGATACGATCCGAGAATTCTGGGGAGATGCTGTAGATACAGCCTGGGGTTGGTATGATTATAACACGTATGTTCTTTTAGCTGATGGAATGGATTATAAAGAATTCGATAAGAAATTTGATGCCTGGCTTTTAAATGAAAAAGGAGAAGAATGGAAAAAAAGGGATGCCAGATATGAATTCCCTTTGCAGCCACTTACTAACATTCACTTATATTCTGATCTATTGCAAGAATCTGAACCATCCGAAAATGGTGATGGTACTGCTGTAAAATTCTTAACGATCATTGCCTTGTTCATTCTGGTTATTGCCTGGGTGAATTACATAAATCTTTCCACTTCCAAAGCAATGGAAAGAGCCAAAGAAGTAGGAGTGCGTAAAGTAACCGGCGCCAACAAATCTGTTTTGATAAAGCAGTTTTTGTTAGAATCGTTCTTTATAAATTTGATCGCGCTAATTCTCGCTTTTGCTCTGGTTGAAGCGATTGTACCATTTTTCAAAAACCTTACAGGTTCGAATATGACACCCAACCTGTTAATATCTTCCGGAATGTGGATTTGGTTAGTTGTGATATTTATTCTGGGTTCCTTTCTCTCAGGATTGTATCCGGCTTTTGTACTTTCATCATATAAACCGGTATTAGTTCTTAAAGGTTCCATGACCAAAGGAACACGAGGGAGCCTACTTCGAAAATTTCTGGTTGTTTTCCAATTTGCGATATCAGTAACCTTAATAGCAGGGGCTATAATTGTATTTAACCAAATGAATTTTTTTCGAAATCAGAATTTGGGAATAGATATAGATCAAACTCTTGTGGTAAAAGGACCTGGGGTATTTGCTAATGATTCGGTAAGAACTTCAGTAGTGGAGTCTTTTAAACAGGAAATGAGTGCATTGGCAAATGTAAAATCATTTTCTGCTTCTACCAATGTGCCGGGAGTAGAAATATTTTGGGGTCAAGGAAGCCACAGTGAAGATCAAGCCAGAGAAGATGCTGGGGTAATGTACTTGGTTGGAATAGACCATAATTTTATTTCAGCTTATGACCTGAAATTAATTGCAGGAACCAATTTTACACCAGGACTGAAAGAGAATAGAACTGAAGCGATCGTAAATAGGGCAGCTGTAAAAAGATATGGTTATTCAAACCCTGAAGATATCGTTGGTAAAAATATAATGATAAGTAAAGATACGATGCGGGTGGCTGGAGTTATCGATAACTTTAATCAGATGTCGTTGAAAACGAACATCATTCCGCTGGCATTTCCTTTTATTGGTGCTAGTGATAGATTCTATTCCATGAAGATATCGGCATCGAATGTGCAGAAAACAATCCAGCAAATCAATCAAAACTGGGAAGAGATATTTCCTGGGAATCCGTTTGATTTCTTCTTTTTGGATGATCACTTTGATAAACAATATCGCAAGGATATTCAGTTTGGGAATGTTTTCGGGATCTTTACCGGACTGGCAATTTTCATCGCTTGTCTTGGTTTATTTGCTTTAGCCTCTTTCAGCGCAATTCAAAGAACGAAAGAAATTGGTGTCCGCAAAGTACTGGGCGCTTCTGTAAACAGTATTGTATCGCTTCTGGCAAAAGACTTCCTCAAGCTGGTTTGCCTGGCAATATTAATAGCAATCCCTGCTACATACTTCATTATGAATGCCTGGTTACAAAGTTTTGCCTATCGCATCGCAATATCAGGTTGGACTTTTTTACTTTCTGCTGCAACTGTTGCAATTATAGCAGCTTTCACAATTGCATACCAAACGATCAAAACAGCGATATCCAATCCGGTGAAAGCTTTGAAGTATGAATAGTAACACAAAGCTCCTACTTTGTGAATTATAAATGAAAAATAAAAGGAATCAGGAGAAACAATGATTAAAAATTATTTTAAAATTGCAATTAGAAATCTGATCCGTCACAAATCGTTCAGTATCATCAATATCGTTGGGCTTTCTGTTGGTATGATCTGCTTCATTCTGATCGGATTATGGATCAATGATGAACTGAGTTTCGACAAGTACAATGAAAATTATTCCCAAATTTACCGCATGGGAACTGACAGTAAAATGGGAGATCAGGAAGGTACTGGAATATCTACGGCGCATCCATTAGCACCTACATTAATGGATGAAATTCCAGAAATCGAAAAAGCTGCCCGTCTGCGGGGAAAATATGAAAAACTGGTAACATACCAGGAAACGAATATTCTCCTCAAAAAAATCTATTACACCGATCCGGAACTTTTCGATATTTTTACAATCCCTCTGATATCAGGCAGCAAAACTGATGTATTAACCAAACCAAATACTGTGGTCATCTCGAATGCAATCGCAAAGAAATTCTTTAAAAACGAAGATGCTATCGGTAAAAGCATCACTTTTGATAATAAAAAAGAGTATGAGGTTGTGGGAGTAACACAAGATCTGCCGACAAACTCGCATTGGGATTTTGAAGTCCTGATCGCATATTGCGGTTCAAACGCTGCTAACAACACGAATTGGTTTGGCAATAGCCCTCTTACTTACATAAAAGTACTACCCGGAACCGATCCCGCTATTCTTACAGACAAGATCAATGAAATGTTCGTAAGAATAACAGATGATATGTTCAAACAAATGCTAGGAGTCAGCTTTGCAGAATGGGAAGAACAGGGAAATCATTATCGTTTTCGAGTAACACCACTTTCCAAAATCTACCTGTTTAACCCCAAAGACGCTGTGGTGGAAAGAAAAGGCGATATTCGCTATGTTCAACTTTTTGCTGTGATCGGACTTTTTATTTTACTGGTGGCCTGCATCAATTTTATGAACTTAACAACAGCTCGTTC
>CAYWPW010000126.1:0-6101 GCA_964460095.1 uncultured Candidatus Cloacimonadota bacterium | reverse complement strand
TCTACCAAGGCTTTGTATCGGAAAGCAGAACCAAACATGTGATTTGGAAATTGTGATGGAGAAAAACTCATTACGCAATAATATGTTCCATCATCATGACGGAATTCATCTGAAATATTTGAGCCAGGTAAAGCCCAACTGATATCTGCCTGATTAGTTGCATTCAGTTCTGCTAAAACGTCTGTTACAGGATAAATCAATTCAGTCAATGAGATTACTCCCAAATCTACATTAGAATTTGCAACTACTACTTCACCTACATAAGTTTCAAATCCTTCTTTACTGATAATGAGATCGTAAGTATTATCAGACATTACGTCATCAAAGATAAATTCTCCCAATGCATTTGTAGTTGTATCAAAAGAGAATTCTCCTACCAAACTCGCAGATGCATTTTCAATTGGATTACCGAATTCATCTTCTACAATTCCAGAAACTGATAATGCTGTAAGAGGAGTGAGTACAACATCCAAAGTTGTGTTTTCACCAGAAGTAACAGATAGAGTGCCTGTATAATCTGAGTAAGCATCAAAAGATATGGTTACATCAAAGACTCCAGGATTTAAAGCGGGGAAGGCATAGTTGCCATCCACATTTGCTAATGTTTCAAACTGTCCAGTATTAAGGCTGATCAATGCACCTTCCAGCATTACTCCGTCAGGATTGGAAATGTTGCCGGATATCGAACCCAAAGCTTCAAATGTAGGAAAGGTTATATCATCTATCCAGGCGCAATCTTCACCACCTAGAGCTCCTGCATCTTTCATATAACGCCAACTGAATATATGATTACCAACTGTGACAGGATAAATATTTGAACTTGGATCGACCCAGGCTACTTCTCCACTCCAACTATCTTGCATTGCTCCATCGATGTAAAATTCAAAGAAGTCCCAATCCAGTTCTGAAGACACTTTATAGGCAAAAGATAAATCACCGGCTTCAATGATCTCAAGATTGATGGAAAGTAACGATTCCTGGTTGTCTAAAATAGCTCCGGATTTAGCACAATAGGTTCCATTATAAGGTGCATCTTCAGAAATTGTCCAACCCAGATCACCTTCTGAATACCAGGGATATTGAGCCAGATCACCACTTTCAAAGCCTTCGGTTGTTGTTGTTTCTGCCACCATAAACAGCGCATTATCAATTCTTACATTACCATTCGGGCTATAAAACTGCAAATCGGTAATTTCTTCAAAATTCAAACTATATAACGGAAATACCATAGGACTTGTTCCCGGTAAACTTATTGGTAGTGTATAAACTTCCAAGCCATTATTAAAACCTCGAACTTCAATATCAATATCGGTTTGTGCCTGCATTTCGATACTATAAACAGAAATCAATTCGCCAGAAGCGTTCAACGTTGTAGTGTCATTGAGGAGATTGTTAAGAGATAGAGCAGGAATTGGATTACCAAAATACATGGAATCATATCCATCCCATGTCCAGTTAAACCCATGTTCTTCCCAGGCATTGTAAGTTCCATTCAAGTCGTATCGCATTTCTAAAACTAGAAGATCCGGATTCACATAAATACTAACAGTATTAGAAGGAATAGATTCACCTTCATCATATAAGGCTGATACATAATATTCATACATATCTGTTGCCAAATTCTCATCAAGATAGGTTGGTCCCGCGGATGTTCCCAACAAAACATTGTCACGATAGATATTGTACTCGATAAAATCGCGGCTGTTTTCAGTTGCCACAAATGAATTTAGCTGTTCTGGTGAATTGTAAATATGCACACTGTTGGTGTATTCTTTTTTGCTTTCTCCGATACGAGGTGTTCGATATCGTAAAGGTGTGCGCTCTTGACTTTCAAAATTTAAGACAAATTCGCTACCGTCGGCAAGGTTACTAACTGCAAAATCATCGATTTTTAGATACCACATATTGGGAGATGTACAACGAATTCCCAACCAAATTGTCTGACCTGCATAAGATGAAAGATCAATCAAAAATGGTTCCCATGTTACTGTAGTTCCACTAAACACATAAGATAGTTCTGGTGTAGCAGGAAAATCACCTGGATTTGGGCCAACATTACTGATGTAAACTTCGAATTCTTCCTCGATGCAATACTCGCTGTAATTTCCAGCCATAAAGCTGAATTCGGAAGTAGCTGTAACTGACACGGCAGGAGATACTAGCCAATCATCATTTGCAGGATCGTCATAGAAACAGGCTGCACATTGGTTCGAATTGTATCCTTCAGCCAAAATACCCCAGGTATTGTCGTTGTTCACATTAAAAACACTGAAGTCTGAAGGAATAGCAGCTCCTTCAAAGCCTTCAATTCCACTGAAAGGTAAATCCGGTGACAGCCAGTTTAGTTCCACTGAATTGCCGTTTATAACTTCTGCTGACAAACCGGTTGGCGGATCTTGAGCCCAAATGCTAAAACACAAAATTAGCATAATTGATAAGAACATTAATTTTTCTCTCATAACTTACTCCTTTTATTTTTTTTTGATATCATATTACGCTTCTGTATGTAATTAAACCCTTTGCATACCATAATGCATTACACTTTGTAAAGGTTGTTCCAGTGAATCCAGATTGTTACTGTTCTTGATAAACTCCATAAATTTATCATTGGCAGTATTTAATGTTTCTATTAATAGACTGTTTGTCTTTCCATTATAAATAAATCTTGAAAAGAGTTCAATTCTGCCTTTGAAGCATCTATCAATATAAACATAATCATTGGAAAATCTTACAAAATAGTAAGAATCATCCCGATCAAATTCACTTTGATTGAACTTCTCAACAATACCCATTATTTCCGATCTAAGAATTTCTGACACCATTTAATAATTCCTCTTATTTTTGGGATATATATAGCATATCGTGTACCAATACCTTATCTTAGATATAAATGACCATAATCAATACAGATAGCTTCCTTTCAGGGCAATTATTTTTTCGTGTCATATTACAACATCGTTTAGATATGTAACGTTATACGATTGATTTATGTTGATATATGAAACAAATGGTTTGACAATAAAATGCAACTGATCGTTTTCTGTTTAAGGAAAATGAAATGAAAAAAGATCAAATTGAAGAATCAGCAAAAGTAAAGGATTCCATAAACCTTCTAATCCAAAAAGGCTGGGAAGATTATCGCAAATATGAACTACATACTGCCCGGGATTATGCCAATCAAATCTTGAAAATTGCCAAAACCAATAACTATCCACGCGGGATAATGGTAGCATATTATTTATATGGCTTGATCAACGCTTCTCTAAATAGATTTGACCTGGCTCTGGATGATTATTTTGAAGGCTTGAAAGCTGTAATAAACAAGACGGATGATGATTCCGAATCGATGGCTTATGAAAATATTGGCCGCTGTTATGGGCAACTGGAAGATTATGAGAAATCTATAGAATATTTTAAGAAATCATTGAATTTGACAAAATCATATAGTATCTGCAATAACATTGGAGAGTGTTATTTGCGTATGAATCAGATTGATCTGGCCTATGAATTTTTGTTTGATGCCTATCGAAAGCTAAAAAAGGATTCTATCTTAAAGGAAAAACCATTCGTTTATACTGATCTATGTCTGAATTTATCTCATGTATTTATTAAGAGAAGGCAACCGGACAAAGCCCTGAATATATTACAGGAAATTCTTCAACTGGATGTGATTGAAAAAGATATGAAAATCAAAAGTTCTTTTAATTCCGCAATGGGATTATGCCATTCACATCTTAACCAGTTTGAAATAGCCAGTGAATATCATCAAACAGCCATCCAATCAGCGATCCAATATGATTCAAAAGAAGTATTGTATGAAAGCTATCGAAACTATGCAGAACATTTTAAGATGCAGGGAAAATTTGAAGAAGCATTTCACCAGAACGAGAAATATCTTGAAACCAGGAATGCACTCTTTTCCACAGAGATAACTAACAAAGTTTTAGCACTTTCTGCTCACTTTGATAAAGAATTTAAAGAATTAGAAATGAAGCAGCAGGAAATCGAAAGTGGTAAAAATGAAATTGAAAATAAACTAAAGCAATTACAGGCAATTTATGCAAGTGTCAGCGGTATCGGGCAGGTTGGAATTTTTTCCGAGAAGATGAAAAATATTATGAAGTTGGTGGATTTTTTTAATCTGGATCGCAGTGTTCCAGTGTTGATAGAAGGTGAAACTGGAACCGGCAAAGAAATCATTGCCCGGATGATCCATTTTAATCGTTCTGAAGATGAGGGACCGTTTGTTATTCTGAATTGCTCAGCCATTTCAGCCACACTTTTTGAAAGTGAATTATTCGGTTATGAAGAGGGAGCCTTCACAGGAGCAAACCAAAAAGGCAGGGCAGGTAAATTCGAATTAGCTCAGGATGGCACACTTTTTCTAGATGAAATAGGTGATCTTCCTATCGAACTACAACCTAAACTACTTAGAGCACTTCAACAGAAGGAAATCTATCGAGTAGGTGGAAATAACCGCATTCCCTTAAATGTAAGAATTATTGCTGCTACAAATCGTGATCTTCGGCAGGAAATCAAAAATGGAAATTTCCGCAATGATCTTTATTATCGTCTAAACACGGGGCATATCTTCATTCCAAATCTGCAGGAACGTGACGAAGAAATCATTCCTCTGGCTCAAATGTTCCTCATAAATTTCAGCAAAGAAAAAAGAAAACATTTTCAATACATCAATCCTGCCGCTGCCAAGATTTTGCAAACCTCCACATGGCCGGGAAATGTGCGCGAACTCAGGAATGCAATTGAACGGATCGTGCTGCTGAACGATGATGTATGTTTAAAAATCGAACACCTCAATTTTTTAACTGGAAATGAACAGCAAGATGACAGTTTTAATAAAATCCAATTTGATTTCAGTGATAAAGAATTACCCCTGGCCCGGATTGAAGAACAAATCATTTCCAATGTGTTAAATATGCACCAGGGCAGCATCAGTCAAGCTGCAAAATACCTTCAAACCTCTCGAAATCGAATTTATAAAGGACGTTATTAACAATAACAGATAAGGACTTTTATGGATAGCAAATGCCAGGATGCAATAGACGGTTTGATCGCTGATGCTAAAAAACTTTTTATCTCAAAAGAATTCGAAAAAATGTCTTCTATAGCACAAGAGATTGAGAAGATAGCAAAAGAAACAGATAATGAAGAAGGCTTTTATTTTGCAGCTGCTTTGAATGCTCGTATTTTGGAAGCAAAGAATTTACTAAATCTGGCTCTGAAGAATTTCATGAAATCCTTGCAGCATGCTCAGTTCATCAATGACAATATATTAACTTCGGAAGCTTTTAATAATGTGGGACGCTGTCATGGCAAAATGGAAAATCTGGGAATGTCTATCGAGTATTTTGAACAAGCTTTAACTTTCAATCCCAAAAATGTGAAAGCATTGAACAACCTTGGTGTCGCAAATATGCGCTTGGACAATAACGAAAAAGCTTTGCAGTATTTCTTGAAATCATATCCTCTTTGCTATCAGGAAGGCTACACCCTCTCGGCAGCAATAAACCTGGAAAACATCGCTGCACTTTACACCAGAACGAATCAGCTGGAGAATGTTGAGAAGTATTTGCAGAAGGCAGAGAAAATAGCAGCAGAAGTTAATAATCCAGGTTTGGATTGTTCGATTCTTAATCACCGCGGAAATCTGCTTTGCAGGCAGAAAAATTTTGAGAAATCAGAAGAAACGCTGATGGAAGCACTAAATGAAGCTACGAAACTTGATGATAAAGATATTGAAAATAGCTGCTACCAAAATCTTGTCGAGTTGTATAAATCACAAAATAATTATAAAAAAGCTTATAAATATCAAAACATTCTAATCTCTTTGAAAGAGAAGATGCATAAACAAAGATTAGAATCAAAGGTCTCGGAATTACATTCACAATTCGAGATCGGTTTGAAAGAACAGAGAAAGAAAAAAGATGAATTGGAAAGAGAAAAACTGGAAGCTGAAAAGCGGTTTGTACATCTGCAAAGAGTTTACAGCAATATTTTAGAAATTGGTAATTTAGGCATATTTTCAGAAACAATGCGTAAGATCATTCAAACCGCAGACACTATCCATTTAGATCGAAACA
>CAYWPW010000125.1:0-6122 GCA_964460095.1 uncultured Candidatus Cloacimonadota bacterium | reverse complement strand
CTCCGACCCCTGGTTCCCAAAACCAGTGCGCTAACCGGACTGCGCTACGCCCCGAAGAATTGCCACCAAAAAAAACGCCAATTTTGAGTCAAGCAATTTGTTGAGACCATTCAGCTGCTAAGTATATGATTTGAATTTTAACTTTTTTTCATAGTTAATCATATTCTTATCTGCGTTCATCTGCGTCGGATTCTTATACAAATTAAAAAGTAGTACCAAACTGAAAATGCGGTTCCCATCTCATATTTTCAAAATTATGAGCATAATCAAATCCGATGAGACCGAATGGACTTCGCACCCGGATTCCGATTCCCGCACCTTTTTTCATATTCCAGAAATCAAAATCCTTCAGACTATTATAACTATCACCTGCATCAAAAAATAATAAACCGATAAGTTGGTCACCTGCAATGGGCCAGCTATACTCAGTAGAAAAAATGATTTCCCTCAATCCACCTTCATTAGGTCCAACCGAGCGGTCTGCATATCCTCTGATTCCATCAGGACCGGTTCCACCCAAATAGAATCTTTCATCCGGTGGAACTTCATCAGAATTATAACCTGTAACATAACCAAAACGCCATTTTGTACTTAAAACCAATTGCCAGATAGTTTTTGTGAACCAACTTACTTGAGCAATTTGTTTGAAATAATTGAAATCACCTTGAAGCGGACCACCGGCTAATTCGCTGTAAAGAGTAAATTGAGTACCGGTTGTGGGGAAAAAGATGTTATCTCTGTTGTCACGGGCAATGGTCATAGATAGAGAACTCGTATTTTTCCAACCTTCTTGATCCAATTCAGCCAGAGTTTCAGAAACATCTTCCGGGTCTATCGAACCTAAAATTCTATATTTTTTTTGATAAAAGGAATATCCACAGATAATCTTAGCAAAATTCAAAAATCCTAAAGGTCGTCCTAATCGTATTGAACCACCATTTGTTTTGATTTCATAGGTGGACCACTCTTTGGATGTGTGATAAATATTGAAGCCCACAAGTGTACTTGAATCCATGAAATACGGATTTGTGAAGTCGATTTCATAGTTCTGAGTTTTTCCTCCGAACTCCCATTTCAATCCTGCAGACCATGAATTTCCAAATAAATTATTATTTGATACTGAAATTTGCCCAACTATTCCATCCTGACTGTTAATAGCAACTCCACCGTTTGCCGAGCCGGAAGGTTTATCATTAACGTGGATAATCAAATCGATATCTCCATTACTGTTGATAGGCTGATAATCAGGATAAAGGTCGGGTTCGAAAAATCCCATATTATAAATATTGTTCTGTGTTCGCATCACTTTTGACTGACGAAAATAGTCGCCTGGTGCAATTGCCAGATGCCTTCTGATAACTTTTTCTTTGGTTTTACGATTTCCTTTGATGTGGATTTTATGAACTTTAGCACGTGTATTTTCCTGAATGTTAAGTTTGATGTTAATTTTTTCTTCATCTTTTTCCAGTTCATGATCGAAATTCGAGTAGATATAACCTTCCTCATAATACATTGAAGCAACTTTTCCGAGCTGTTTATTGAATTTTTGAAGATTGAATGTTTCGTCTTCTTTAAATTTGAAATTTGAGACGATCAATTTATCTGTAAATCTTTCATTTCCGGAAACTAGAATCTGTCCGAATTTAAACGTATTTCCCTCAAAAAGATAAATTTCGATAATGAATTTTCCTTCAACCAGTTTTTTATCGAAAGAGAGAATGCGAGCGTCAATGTAACCTTTTTTATTATAATAAGCTATGATAAGATTCAGGTCTTCATCGAATTTTTCTTTTTCAAATTTTCCGGAGCGTAGCAAACTGGCTTTTTTGGTTTTCATGATTCCTGTGATTTTTTTGGAGGGAATATCTTTATTACCAAAAATCTTAATTTTTTTAATTGTAACTTTCGAACCTTCTGAGATATTTACCAGAACATCTACTTTGTTATCTTCCAAATCGGTAATCTCAAATTCTGCAACAGCAAGATGATATCCTTTCTTTTTATATTCTTCAGAAATGTTATTAATAACTTCACGCTGCAGAAATGGTGACCAGTAACTTCCTTTTTTCAGGTTCACATTTGTCTGGATATTATCAGATTTGATTTTTTTATTTCCTTTAAAAGTAACTGAGTTAACTATAGGGAATTCTCTTACTTTCACGGTTATTAAGATGCCTTGCTGGAAATCCTGCTTCTCGATCAATACATCCTCAAAAACTCCCAGTTGATAAAGATTATTTATGGTTTTGGATACATCTTCTACTTTCAGGTTTTGACCAACTTCAAAGGTAAATAGAGATTTTATCAGTTGCTCATCAATGTTATAATTTCCTATAAGTTCAATTTCTAATATCAGAGTGTTCTCTGCTTTCAATAAATTCCAAAAAGCAAGATTTAGTATTAGAAGCAGTATAAATATTTTTTTATATATATTCATCTATCATTCTCCGTAACTTTTATTTTCATTGACGCAAAATATTAAATCCCAATTTTCTGGTAAAGTTTTTTTATTAGGATGAAAGAATTTATTGATTTAATCTTGAAAATGTTTAGCAAGAAGAAAAGTTTTTTAAACCTTTTCAAGGTTTGTGAATACATAAGAAGTTTGATAAAAATCTTGACGCAACAAAATGAAGTTCAAATTTAGGAATTGTTGTGGGGCATTAGCTCAGTTGGGAGAGCGCATGACTGGCAGTCATGAGGTCAGCGGTTCGAGCCCGCTATG
Organism: uncultured Candidatus Cloacimonadota bacterium; assembly: GCA_964460095.1. GTDB lineage: Bacteria > Cloacimonadota > Cloacimonadia > Cloacimonadales > TCS61 > JABMPU01. The sequence goes on along the minus strand of CAYWPW010000125.1, from coordinate 3,397 downwards.
CTCCACCATTTTGTTAGAACTATCTAATTTTTAGGAGATGTATATGAAGATTCATTTTTGGGGAACTCACGGTTCATTACCAGGCTCTATTACGGAAAAAACTATTCAAGAAAAAATTCATGAAGCGATGAGAAAATCTCTTCAATACAAGCTAAAAGATGATTCTGATATCGAGGATTTTATAAAAAATAAACTTGCATTTTCCGAGCGAGGAACTTTTGGAAACAATACTTCTTGTGTGGAGATTATAGATAAAAACTTGAATACAAAAGAAACACCTGAATATATTATTTGTGACGCTGGAAGCGGTTTACGGGATTTTGGAAACAACGTTTTAAAAACAGGTAAATCAGGGATTTATCACCTATTTGTTTCTCACCTCCACTGGGATCACATCCAAGGATTTCCATTTTTCATACCTGCATTCATACCTGGTAATACAATAAATATTTATGGTTGCCACAAAGAGTTGAAACAAGCATTTATTATGCAGCAACGTAGTCGTCATTTTCCGCTTCCTCTCAAAGAGATGAGAGGAAATATCAAATTTAAAATTCTAAATCCAGATGAGGAATATAATATTGCCGGATTTCAAATAAAAATAATTAAGCAAAATCATCCGGGTGTGTCTTATGGATACAGCTTTGAAAAAGATGAGAAAAAAGTAGTTTATTCTACTGATGCAGAACACGATAAAAATGCAGAAAGTCCAAATTATCCGTTCTTAGATTTTTTCAGAAATGCGGACCTTTTAATATTTGATGCCCAATATCTTCTGTTTCATAATATGGATTTGAAGAAAGATTGGGGGCATTCCAGCAATATTATTGGAGTTGAACTTGCTGTAAAAGCAGGTGTGAAAAGATTATGTTTATTCCATAGCGAACATTCTTATAATGATAAAATATTGGAGCAACTCCTCAAAGATACTCGCAGATATTTAAAAATACGTGATGCTTCTTCTTCACTTGAAATTTACCTTGCTTATGATAGTTTAGAGATTTCGATATAAAAGAAATGAGAAATATCCATATTTGAGTTTACTCTAAAAAGGCTGCGATTAGAAACATGTTAGAATATTTATCAAATATTTGGAAACCGATCCCAGTTAAATAAATAAGGATTTAACGGGATAAATGAATCGGTTAAAAAGTTACTATCTTCTTATTAACCACCAACTTAAGTTGGTGGTTAATGAAACAAAAAAGAGCCTTAACCGTTTTAACGGTTTTTCGTTTTTATTTAATCTGACTTTTTTGAGCTGACTCATTTTTTTACCTAATAAATTCTGGAGAACAATATTAAAATTTTCAAATTAACTTTTCTTGTTTTAATTCTTTTTCTCAGTATTTGCATTGGTAATACTTTATTTTGTGAACCTTTTGGTTTTGGTAAGATTGTAAATCTTGGTGAGAAGGATAAGCTTATTCATCATCGTTTTCTGAGGGTTTATACAGATGAGATTGTGGGATTCGTTCTGCAATATACCGGAGCAAAAAATCCTTTTCAACCAGCAACGTTAGATGAACCTACAATTTTTTCGGTTAGCGAAGATGGACATCCTCTCGAAGGACTGAAAACTCTGGGTTTTTATGTGAACATTATTGATATGGGTCATAATCCAAAAGCATATTTTCCCATTACTTTTGAAGCGGAAGTTTTTGTTAAATTACCAAAGCACATGCTGGAAGGAAGGAATTATACTTTTAAATCTCATGGTTTGGGAGAGAATGATATTGATGTTTCTTTTACCTGGTCACAAAGAGAAGTTTTAAGTGAAGCAATCAAAGTAAACCAAATCGGTTATTTATCAGATGCAAAAATCCGTTTAGCATATTTTGGTAAATGGCTGGGAACAGACGGTCCTTTGGAATTTATTCCTCAATCCTATGAAGTAATTGATCTTAATAGCGGAAAAATTGTTTATACCGGAATACCAGAATTAAGACATTCTGCAGGTCAAAAAAATGAAGGTGCTTATCAACTGGATTTCTCAGGAGAAAATGTTTATAGCTTAGATTTAAGCTATCTGGAAAGAGGTGTTTATTGCATCAGTATCCCGGGAGCTGGTAGGTCATATTCTTTCCGGGTAGCAGATGATGTTATGGCTGAGCCCCTTTTTACTTCCATTCGTGCTCTTTATCATCAGAGGTGTGGAATTGAGTTGGAAGCAAAATATACTTTCTGGACTCGCCCAAAATGTAAAAAGCATATCAAACTTTTATTAATGCCAGAATACCATTTCGGGAATGTTAGCAAACTACCAGAAAATATCTTTGAGCGAGTCGATCAATTCCTCCAGAAAAGAGAAGAAATAGGAAATTTGGAATATCGAATTGTAAAAGGTGGATATCACGATGCCGGAGATTACGATCGTAATCCATCTCATCTTAGGATTACCAATGTTCTTTGTACAGCTTATCAGATAAATCCCGAAGCATTTATTGATAAGCAATTTATCATTCCTGAATCTGGAAATGGGATTCCCGATATTCTCGATGAAACAGATTATCTTCTTTCTTTTTATCTGGAAAATCAATGGGAAGATGGCGGAATTCCTTCTGGAACTGAATCTGATAAACATCCCAAAAATGTAAATAATAATGGCTGGCTCACTAATACTGAGAATGAAATCAATGAATATGTTATCCTTCCTGTTACTCAGATGAGTTGCTTCGATTTTGCGGCTGGAGCTGCGCATCTTGGTTTGGAACTAAAAGCTTTCCCAGAAGCGAAACTAAAAAGTGATAAATACATTTACGCAGCAGAGAAAGCATTTGAGTGTGGAATGAAAAATTTTCCACCAAAGAACCTGGAAGAGCAATTAATGGCAGCTCACGCAGCAGCACGGTTACTTGCAGTTACAAACAAGCGAGAATATACAGATGTAATTAATTCTTTCGATGCATTGATAACTCAAAAAAAAGATTATATGAATTCTGCTGTTTTATGGTTTGTTTCAGCTTATTTAACTATTCCGGAAAATACTCCGGGTTTGGATCTGGAATTTCAGAATTCATTAAAAAATAATGTATCCGATACCTGGAACTGGGCTTTGAATAAATTCTTTCTAAAGGAAGGTTATTTGCATTTTAAACACCCCTGGGCACCTTTTACAAACGGTACAGGTTCGGTGGGACAAGCAGACCTGATAACATTGGCTTGGTTGATTACAGACAATGAACAGTTATTGGATATGATAAAGGTTACTGCTGATTTTTGTCTCGGTGCAAATCCTCTCGGTAAAGTGATGTGTTCCGGGCTCGGTCAAAATCATATTCTTCATCCGCTTGTTTTGGAATCTATGAATGATGATTTAAAGGAGTATGTTCCCGGAATCTGGGTTTATGGTCCGATCGGAAATAAAGAACACTGGCTCCAAAAACAGTATGATTCG
>CAYWPW010000124.1:6036-6132 GCA_964460095.1 uncultured Candidatus Cloacimonadota bacterium | reverse complement strand
GTTGCTTGCAGTAAAAAGTCGATAATTTGCAGGTTATTTGAACATTTTTGTAACGCCGTGAACTGCGTCGTGTTACTTTTTTAGTTTCAGTGCCCA
>CAYWPW010000124.1:0-5936 GCA_964460095.1 uncultured Candidatus Cloacimonadota bacterium | reverse complement strand
GCCATAAATGACAGGGTTATTAATCTTTATGGATATGTTCTGTTGTGTATTTGAGTTTTGGATTTTATTTGAATTTCGATCATTGAGATTTGAGTTTTATTTGTCTTTTGGATTTATCGATAATTCGTGATAGTCCTTAATTACTAATATTCGTCCAACTCAATTTATCGGTTTTCCATATTTTATTATTATTATTTTCTTTAAACAATGGTTCAATAAAATTCTCAATATATTTGGTGCAATCTTGAAAGGAAAGATCGATTTCAATATTTAACCTTTTCAAAAAAGCAATCCATTGTTTCTGCTTATTAATATTTTTCTTGAAATCATCAGAGAATATTAAATTTCGATTATTAATATCTGTTTTCCTGTTTTTGAATGTTGCTACAATTGCATCTTTGAGTATTGCTGCATCAAAAGGATAATGATTCGCCAAATAGTAAATATCATAAAAATCTTTCATTCTACTTATAGTAAAATTAAATCTAACAATGGCTTCAAATTTCTCTGCAATTACTGTATAAAGTGGATAAACTCGTAAATCAGGAACTAACGAATCTTCTAATAATGTCGGAAATTTAATATTCTGGATATCAGGGATAATAATATCTCCAAAACCGAAATCGAATCTTAATCTTTTCCTGGCTTGCCCTAAATTTGCTTCACAAAATATTCTAATACCGTTGTTATCATCTTGTTCTCTGATAATTTCCGATGATATACTTTTGCTTTCAAATTGAACTCCATCTTTTACTGGAATACTAATAATTTCAGTAATTATGTTTTTTAAATTTTCTTCACTATTCTCTGTTGCTTTACCAAGAAAATCTATATCTTTCGTAGGTCTGTTTCTTGGCATTTCATATACATGAAATAATAAAGCACCTTTTAATATAAAATTTTCTTTATATGAGGATATGGATAACCTATATAAAAATCTTTCTTGGAAATATTGAAGCAGAACAGCATTAAAATTACGATTTGTTGCTTTAGCCAGATTTAATAACCTAACTCTTATTGAAGCTGAAATATTTTTTATCTCCCTTTTCATTCAATCACCATCGCTTTCAGATAAGGAAGCATTACCGTTTTAACTTTACATTTAATGGCATATTCATGAAGCTTTGCAATATCAGCATCTTTGCGTTTCAGGTAATTCTTCAGACCTTCCAGAGCCAGATCTTCTCCCAGCTTGTTGCGATAACGGAACATATCGCAAATTGTTTTTTCAGGATTATAGATTTTGATTATCCCATGTTTGGTTTGGATTTTCACTATTCCAGGATTATAAAACCTATCTCGAAAATAAAAAAATTGTACCGGAGGATAATTAATTTTTACCTTTCTTTCAGAATGAGGAATCGCTACATATATTTGCCACGGATTAACTGTACTGAGTTCGTAATATTCAAGAGCAGAAATAAGACAGATTATACCTTGCGGAATTGATTTACAAACATCGATAATACCACTGTTTTCTATGTCTAGCTCAGATAGTTTGTAAAATCCAGGCTTAATTTTTTCTATAAGACCTTTCTCTATCAGAGCCCTAATATCTCGCGTCTGAAAACCACTTACTCTAAGCTCTTTCATTGTGGCATAACTGTTTCGTTTAAAATACTTTATAAGTTTTTCCATGAATCAAATCCTCTGCCAATAAAATCTATTGGCAGACAAATTGACTCAATTAATACTGTCAACTTATTATTTCCCAAACATCTATTCCTATCGCAGTCCTCTATTCACACTCGTTCCAGTGCCCAGCCATAAATGACAGGGTTATTAATCTTTATGGATATGTTCTGTTGTGTATTTGAGCTTTAATCTTTTTATTATTCTTTCCAGAGTTTTGGGAGGAAGACACCATGAACCGATAAAGATAAGTAGAAAGATTAACAAAACTGAGATGTTATATAAAAATTTTCTAAAAAACTTTTTAATAAAATATTTTTTTTTCATGGTTTCAGGTTTAATTTCTGACTTATTAGATTCCCGCTTCCGCGGAAATGACAGATTTCGTGGGAATAACAGATCAATAAACGTTATTGTCATTCCCAACTGGATTGGGAATCTACAAAAGTGAGTAAACCAACACTATTCAGTGTTCATAGATTCCACGCGAATTAACGGGACAGGAATGACAATTTTCTGAGCTCCTATCTAACTACATCCTAACTTCCGAATGTCTCGACTTTGTCGAATCTTCGGAATGTTGAGATGCTTCTGCCCTAACAATCGGAAGAGCAGCAAGCTGAACATTCCGATGTTTATCGGTTTTGCATTTTTTAAAGTTTCATCTTTATAGAACTATCAGCTTGCTGATAGCAGGAAGCTCGAGTATTTTAGTATATTTATTATTCTATTGAAGCTTGAGCAGCAGCCAAACGTGCAATCGGAACTCTATAAGGAGAACAGCTTACATAATCCATACCAACTTTATGGCAGAATTTCACAGAATTTGGTTCTCCACCGTGTTCACCGCAAATTCCCACTTTCAGGTTCGGGCGCGTGCTTCTTCCTCTTTTTGTAGCCATTTCCACTAACTGTCCCACACCTTCCTGGTCTAATACCTGGAAAGGATCGTGTTTGAGGATGCCTTTTTCGATAAATATCGGCAGGAATGTTCCAGCATCATCACGGCTGTAACCATAAGTCATCTGGGTCAGGTCATTTGTACCGAACGAGAAGAATTCAGCATATTTTGCTACTTTATCGGCAGTTAAGGCGGCACGAGGAATTTCGATCATTGTTCCAACCAGAAATTCTATGGAATCATTTCTCTCATCGAATATTTTTTGGGCTGTATCACGTACAATTTCTTCCTGAAGTTTAAATTCCTGCCAAGTTCCAATTAGAGGAATCATGATCTCGGGAATTGCATTAATTCCCTTTTTCTTTAGATTCAATGCAGCTTCTATTATAGCCCTGGTCTGCATTTCAGAGATTTCGGGGTAGGTAATTCCCAAACGGCAACCACGATGACCGAGCATCGGATTTATCTCAGAAAGTGATTCTACTTTAGCTTTGATCTCTTCCACAGAAATTCCCATCTCATCTGCCATTTCTTTCTGGTTTTCATATTCTTTTGGTACAAATTCATGGAGAGGAGGATCTAAAAGACGAATTGTGACCGGTAAGTCATGCATTGCTTCAAAGATTCCTTCAAAGTCTTCTCTTTGCATGGGAAGAAGTTTTGCAAGAGCTTTTTGTCTGCCAGCAAGGTCATCTGCCAAGATCATCTCACGAACAGCTTTGATCCTTTCACCTTCAAAGAACATGTGTTCGGTTCTGGTGAGTCCAATTCCGAGAGCTCCAAAATTCCTGGCAACTTCAGAATCATGTGGCGTATCTGCATTTGTGCGAACATACATCCTGGAGTATTTGTCGCATAGGTCCATCAATTCACCAAAATCTCCACTTAATTCGGGGTCTCTGGTTTCAACATTGCCCTTATAAACTTCGCCGGTTGTTCCATTCAAAGAAATCCAATCACCTTCTTTAAAAGTGTCATCACCAATTATTAAGGTTCTTTTCTTATAATCGATCTGGATAGAACCGGCACCGGAGACACAGCATTTCCCCATTCCACGCGCCACAACTGCAGCGTGAGAAGTCATGCCACCGCGAGCTGTGAGAATTCCTTTGGAAACATTCATTCCACGGAGATCTTCCGGTGAAGTTTCGATCCTGACGAGAATCACATCTTTCTTTTCATTTGCCCATTCTTCAGCTTCATCTGCAAAGAAAACTATTTGTCCGGTTGCAGCACCAGGAGAAGCAGGTAAACCCTTTGTTAAGACTATAGCATTTTTTACAGCATCAGGATCAAAAACCGGATGAAGCAGTTCATCGAGCCTGTTTGGTTCAACCCGCATTAAGGCAAGCTTTTCATCGATCATTCCCTGTTTGAGCATATCGATAGCCATCTTAACCATGGCAAAACCTGTTCTCTTTCCATTTCGGGTTTGCAGAGTCCACAATTTTCCATCCTGGATGGTGAATTCCAAATCCTGCATATCTTTATAATGGTTTTCCAGTTTTGTTTCGATTTCACAGAGTTCTCTGTATAATTCAGGCATAGTTTCTTCGAGAGAAGGATACAGTTCTTTCCTTTCAGTTTCGGATGTACCTGTAAGTTCTGCCCAACGTTTAGAGCCTTCCAGAGTTATTTCCTGGGGAGTTCTGATGCCGGCAACCACATCCTCACCCTGAGCATTGATGAGATATTCTCCATTAAAAATATCTTCACCGGAACCTGCATCACGAGTGAAGGCTACTCCGGTTGCAGAATTATTTCCCATATTTCCGTAAACCATTGCCTGCACATTTACAGCAGTTCCCCAGTCATCGGAGATATTATTTATTTGGCGATAATATGTTGCTCTTTCTGTATTCCAGCTATCAAAAACTGCCAGGATTGCTCCCCAGAGTTGTGTCCATGGATCTTCAGGAAAATCATTTCCGGTTTCTTCTTTGATGGCTTTTTTGAATCTTGCTACGAGTTCTTTAAGGTCTTCAGCAGTAAGTTCAGTATCATTGGAAACACCTTTTTCTTTTTTGATTTCATCGATTATTTTTTCAAATGGATCAATTTCTTCTTTGGAAGCAGGTTTCAAACCTAGCACAACATCACCATACATCTGCACAAATCTGCGATATGAATCCCAAACAAAACGCTCGTTGCCGCTTTTCTCGGTAAGTCCTATCACTGCTTCATCATTCAACCCAATATTCAAAACTGTATCCATCATACCAGGCATGGAAACACGAGCACCTGAGCGAACAGAAACAAGACAGGGATTTTCTTTATCACCAAATTTGGAATTCATAATCTTCTCGATGTCAGCAATTCCATTTTGAACTTCGTTTTTAAGTAACTCAATTACTTTTTCTTTTCCCAGCTCATTATATTCAGTGCAAACTTCTGTTGTGATGGTAAATCCCGGGGGAACTGGGATGCCGATTAAATTCATTTCAGCGAGATTTGCACCTTTTCCACCCAGTAGGTTTTTCATCTCTGTTTTGCCTTCTGCTTTACCGTCTCCGAACAAATAAACTCTTTTCTTACTCATTTTATTCTCCTATTTTTGTGATTTATTTTGTGGGAGAAAACCCTGAAATCCTGCTTTTCTGTCAAATAAAAAACAGATAAAATCATATTTTTATAAAAACTATTGGACAAACTTTTAGTTTTAAAACTTTTTAAACTATCTAAAATCCAAAAATGAGGGAAAATGAATTTTAAAAGATTTGGTGAAAAATTTGTAATCAGGATCGATAAAGATGAAAAAATCGCCGAGACTTTAACGAAAATATGTATTGAAAACGAAATCCATTTGGGAATGATTTCCGGGATTGGAGCTGTTTCCAAAGCTAAGATAGGATTGTTCAAACCAGAAGAAAAGAAATACTTTTCCACAGAACTTTCGGGAGATTATGAGATCACCTCTTTAAATGGAAATATCTCAACAATGAATGGAAAAGTTTATCTTCATCTTCATATAAATCTGGCTGATGAGGAACATAAAGTTTTTGGAGGTCATCTTAATGAAGCTGTTGTGAGTGCAACTTGCGAAGTGATGATCGAAAAAATTGAGGGAAGTATTGAAAGAGAATTTGATAAAGAAACAGGTTTGAATCTATTAAAAAATATAATGGAGAAATAATGTCGATTCTGATAAAGAATGTAGTAGTAAATGGAGAGGAAAAAGATATTTTTGTCGAAGGGAATAAAATCTCAAAAATTGCTGATAATATTCAAATAGAAACAGAGCATCAAATCGATGGAATAAATATGGTTGCATTATCGCCAATTTCATTTTTTATTACTTATAATCATAATTATTTTCTCAACGCTTTCCAATTTAAGATCAGGATAAATAGGTAGACATAATATTCTGTCAGCAATATAGTTTGCTGTAATTAAATTATCTTGA
>CAYWPW010000123.1:4690-6135 GCA_964460095.1 uncultured Candidatus Cloacimonadota bacterium | reverse complement strand
AAATGATAAGAATAGTAGAATCCAAATTTATTAAAAGTGCGGTTAACCCGGATGATTATCCTGCTTCAGCTTATTTTGATATAGCTTTTGCTGGAAAATCCAATGTAGGCAAATCTTCTTTGATAAATACAATCCTGAACAGAAAAGCAATTGCCAAAACAAGTTCCACTCCAGGCAAAACCCGTTTGATCAATTTTTTTGAGATCAGGTTCAAGATTGCTGAGAAATCCGGTTTTGTGAATTTTGTAGATTTACCCGGATACGGTTATGCTAAAGTTAGCAAAACAGAACGGAATTTATGGAAAAAAATGATTCAAAACTATTTTGAGCAAAGGTTGCATTTAAAAGGTGTAATCGTTCTGGTTGATATCCGTCATAAAGCTGACTCAAAAGATTTGATCATAATCGAAATGCTTAAATCCAGAAACCTTCCATTTTGCGTTATTGCCACAAAATCGGACAAAATCACAAAATCAAAAATAAATCCTGCAATAAACAAATTGAGAACAGAATTTGATGTTCCATTCGAAAATATACATCCTTTTTCTTCTTTGAAAAAAACCGGAATTAAAAATGTTCTTGAATGGATTGATAAACAAATTTTGTGATTTAATTTGACTAATTATTTCATAAGAAAAACATGCTATTCGATTAATGAATATAAAAAAGGTAAATAAATGTTAGAAAAAATAAAAACTCCTAAAGATGTGAAGAAGCTGACTCTTCCGGAACTTAAGAAGTTGGCAAAAGATGTAAGAAAAAGAATTATCGAAGTAACTGCTAAAAATGGCGGACATATTGCTCCGAGCCTGGGTGCCACTGATCTGGCAATTGCCATCCTCAAAATATTCAATCCGATTTATGACCGCATTGTCTGGGATGTTGGTCATCAATCTTACGCATACAAGATTTTAACAGAGCGAAATGACCGTTTCGACACACTGCGGCAACTTAACGGAATTAGCGGATTCAATAATATCTTTGAGAGCAAATACGATGCTTTTGGCGTAGGTCACAGCAGCACTTCAATTTCTGCTGCTTTGGGCATTACCACAGCCAAAGATTTGAAAAATAAGAAAGGAAGAACCGTTGCTATAATAGGAGATGGAGCTCTTACAGGCGGAATGTCCTTTGAAGCAATGAATCATCTGGGTCATCTGCAAAAAAATATAATTGTTGTGCTGAATGATAATAATATGTCTATTTCAAAAAATGTCGGAGCTTTACAAGCTTATCTCACCAACATTCTGGTTAGTCGTTCATATAATGCTATCAAGGGTAAGATATGGGATTTATTTCAGCATTTTCCTCTTAGAATAAGAAGAAGATTGATCTGGAGTGCTCAGAAGTTTGAAGAGAACCTGATAAATTCTTTTGTCCCCAATGTTATTTTTGAGGACCTGGGATTCAAATATGTCGGTCCAGTTGATGGTCATAATATCGGA
>CAYWPW010000123.1:0-4590 GCA_964460095.1 uncultured Candidatus Cloacimonadota bacterium | reverse complement strand
TTTTGAGGACCTGGGATTCAAATATGTCGGTCCAGTTGATGGTCATAATATCGGAAGGCTCGTAAGAATTTTTAATAAAGTGAAGAGAAATATGACAGGTCCGGTTTTGGTGCATATAGTCACCCAGAAAGGTAAAGGTTATGAATTTGCCGAAAATGATGCCCCAAAATTTCACGGTCTTGGACCGTTTACAATAGAAACCGGTAAAGTTGATCAAAAGAAGGGAATTTCTTACTCAGATTTTTTTGGTGATACTTTATGTGAAATTGCCAAAGAGAACAAAGATGTAGTAGCAATCACTGCTGCCATGACAGATGGAACCGGACTGACAAAATACGCAGAAAAATATCCGGAAAGATTTTTTGATGTGGGAATTGCTGAGCAGCATGCTGTGACTTTCGCTGGAGGACTGGCAACTCAAGGAATCAAACCATTTTTAGCAATTTATTCCACCTTTTTACAAAGAGCATTAGATCAGATTATCCACGATATTGCTTTGCAGAAACTACCGGTTGTTTTTTGCATGGATAGAGCTGGTCTTGTTGGAGAGGACGGAGCAACTCATCATGGCGCTTTTGATCTTTCTTATCTTAATTTTATCCCAAATCTTGTAATCTTGGCTCCCACAAATGCAGAAGAATTCGCTGCCATGCTCAGGTTTGCTGGAAACTATCAGGACGGACCTGTTGCAATTCGTTATCCTCGCGGTTATGCATTTTTCCGTAAAAAGAAAATTGCTCCCGTAGAATTGGGAAAATATGAGATTATTCAAAAAGGGAAAGATATTGCCATTCTGGGAATCGGAAACGCATTTGCTGACGCAGAAAAAATCTGTGAATTAATGAAAAAGGATTTTCCCAAAATTAAACCTTTCCTCATAAATCCTCGCTTCATGAAACCTCTTGATACAAAATTCCTAAATGATCTTAAAAAGAAAGTAAAAACTATTTTCACGCTTGAAGATAACAGTCTTATCGGTGGTTTTGGCTCTGCAATCAAAGATTATTATTCTGATTCTGATGTAAAAATTTACTCATTTGGTATTCCAGATAATTTTGTGACACACGGTAAAATCTCTGAGCTAAGAAAACTGATAGAAACAAATCCGGAACAAATTTATAAAAAAATTAAAATCCTCCTAAAATAGTTTCGACATGGAATATAAAGGCGATACAATTGCCGCGATTTCCACACCAATCGGAATTGGAGGAATCGCTGTTATCCGCATCAGCGGTGAGAATTCGATTGAAATTGTCACAGAAATTTTTACAGGTAATAAACCATTTAATAAAGCTAAATCACATTCTGTTATTTTCGGTAAAATAGTTGAAAACGACAAAATCATTGATGAAGTTTTAGTTACTGTTTTCAAGACTCCAAACAGCTATACAGGAGAAGATGTTGTTGAAGTTTCCTGTCATGGCAGCACATTCATTGCCAACCAAATTCTGGAACTTATTTTACAAAAAACTCGCTTGGCAGAACCAGGTGAATTCACTCAACGTGCTTTTTTCAATAACAGGTTGGATCTCACTCAAGCAGAAGCTGTTGGAGACCTAATCAATGCCAAAACAAAGAAATCGCTACATGCTGCCATTCAGCAACTTGAAGGAAGCCTCTATCATCAAATCGAGAACCTGCTGGAAAAAATAACAGATTACAGAACTTCACTTGAACTGGAAATAGATTTTTTGGAACAGGATATCCCTGATATTAATATTTCTAAACTGAAAAGTAACTTAACATCTTTGAAACAAGAATTAGAAAATTTAGCAAAAACCGGTAATGAAGGTCTCATCCTAAGAGATGGGTTGAAGATTAGTCTTGTCGGTGCTCCAAATGTTGGGAAATCAAGTATTTTCAATGCCTTCCTGGAAACTGAACGAGCTATAGTTACTCCCACTCCGGGCACAACCCGTGATTACCTGGAAGAAGCAATTTCTCTCAACGGTTATTTAATAAGAATTTTTGATACTGCCGGAATCCACGATACTTCTGATTCCGTAGAAAAAGCGGGAATAAAACGTTCTTATGAGGTTATCAAAAACTCACATAAGATTCTTTTTATCATCGATGGTAACGAGAATAATGAGGAATACGAAATCCTCAAGAAAATGGTAGGATCAGATAAAATCATAAAAGTTCTGAATAAAGTAGATATTTTTTCTGAGAGAGAGTTGGAAAAATTCAGGAAAGATTATATTTTCTGTTCTGCTATCCAGGAAAACGGGTTAAAAAAAATTAAAGAATATCTAATTAAAGACATCGAGATTTCAGAAGAAGAATTGCATTCCGGTATTTTGAGTAATACTCGTCAAATTGCTGCTGTAAAACGAGCAATAAAATCTATTCAAAGTGCTTCGAGTTCAATTGAAAACAAACTTGGTTTTGAATTTACAGCTTTCGATTTAAAAGAAGCAAGCTCTGCTTTGGAAGAGATCATCGGTAAAATAACTACAAATGATATTCTGAATCATATTTTTGAAAATTTCTGTATTGGCAAGTAAAGTAATAATATTATAGATTAAATGAAATTTCCCGGTGCGTAAAATTGCGGACCGTAAATTTACGAACCCAAATTGATTGTATTAATATACAAGAGACACTAATATATTTCTTTCTAATCACTTCAATTTGAAAAAGATATTGACATCAAATATCAGTTTGTAAAAATACGGTCCGTAAAATTGCGTACTGGAGGGATCATGGTTAATCCGTTTCAATTTGGAAAAGTAGTTCGGGATAAACAGTTCTGTAACCGCCAAAGAGAACTTCATGATCTGGCTTCTGCCATCAAGAGCGGTAACTCGCTTTGGTTATATTCGCCACGGCGATTTGGAAAAACATCTTTAATTATAAACGTATTTTCCCGCATTGAAAGTATAAAGACTATCTATTTCGATCTTTTCAATATCCGTGACAATAGAGAATTTGCCACTAAATATCTCAACGTTCTAACCCATGAATTGTTCACCTGGAAACACGGAGTTACTTCCATATTAAAGAAGCTGTCAGATTATTTGAAAAACATAACTCCGACAGTATCATTGGATGCAATGGGTAATCCATCAATCGGTCTTGATATAAAACCAAAAGAAATATCTAGAACCATCGAATCAATTTTAGAGTTACCACAAAAAATAAATTACCCAAAACCTATTTGTATCGCTTTCGACGAATTCCAAGAAGTTGAACGATTAGATCCTTTCCTGAAAAATATTATGCGTTCGGTTTTTCAGCATCAGCAAAATGTGAGTTACATTTTTTCGGGAAGTAAAGAATCTCTGATGACTGCGATTTTTTCCGATGCAAAATCTCCATTTTTCCAGTTTGGTGACAAAATGAACCTCGACCCTATTTCCAATTCTGATTTAACTTCATACATCAAATCTATGTTTAACCAGACAGAATTACCAATCCATCAAAGCACCATTGAAAATATTTTGCAACTCAGCGAATGCCATCCACATTACACACAATATGCAGCCTATGTTGCCTGGGATCTGGTTTATCAGGATATTCCGCAGAATAATGACTTTAAAGATATATGGCTTTCTCGTATAATTGAAAGTCAATCCGATGCTTTTCGTACGATTTATGAGCAATTAAATGCAAATCAGAGAAAAGTTTTATATGCTCTCAGCGATTTGGAAGGTCAAAGCATCTTGGCGAACGATACGATGATCAAATATAACCTTCCACCGAAATCCACCATCAATACAGCACTTAACAGTCTGCTGCAGAAAACTCTGATTCTGAGATTGAAGGGCTCCTATAAATTTGAAAACCCGATTATTAAGATTTGGATAAATAGATTATATGATTAATAAAATATGAAAGTAAATGACAAAGAGAAAGATATGAATAAAGATTTTATTATTGGCTCAATTAAGAAAATGTTCAATGAAAATATGATTGAATTTTTTGTTTTAAAAAACAATTTAAAAGGTTCCAAATATCAAATGTGGTGGGCAACTTTTTTCGAAGGAACCGGATTAACTGAAGAAGGATCAAAACTTTTTCAACAAATGATTGAGAACATACTTGAATCTCCCGAGATAAGCGAAATTGCAACTCGGGAAGAAGTAATATCATATTTACAATCTACTTTGACCGAATTAATAAAAATCAAAAAAGAAGATCGTCTGAAATTTATTATTAAAGAAGGAAATTCTATTGTGAAAAAACTAATCTCTTTAAGGGAAAATGTTGAACTGATTTTTCCAATTTTAAATTTGGAATTGAAAGTTAGATCATTACGATTGGGTAATGTGAATATATTCCATTTTTCAAATTACCAATTACAAAAACAACTGAAGTATAGGAAACAACTAATGAATAATAATCCATATTTTATTGAAAAGCCCAGTGAAATCAAAGATTTGATGAAACAATACAAAGAATTGCTAATAAAAGAATATCACAATAAAGTGTGTGCAAAAATAGATTTTAACAAATCTCCAAAAAAAAATTATGAAGATTCGATACAAGAAATTCAAACTGCTCTTGCTTGTCTGAAATTATTTAGTGATCATATCCACGTTAGAAATAGCTGTCAATTTGGATTAGAAGGTTCGATAGTTAAAATGG
>CAYWPW010000122.1:0-6168 GCA_964460095.1 uncultured Candidatus Cloacimonadota bacterium | reverse complement strand
AAAATAACATCAACAGAATTCTCTAAGAGATTCTGATGAATGCCAGCGAAAACAGCGGCACATGCACCAGTTCCACAGGCTAGAGTTTCACCAACTCCCCGCTCCCAGACTTTTATCTCAATTTCTTTTGACGAAATAATTTTAACAAATTCTATGTTGATACCTTCTGAAAAAAAATTATTTTTTTCAATAACAGGACCGAATTTATTAGCATAATCAAAATCCAAATTATCTACAAAAGTCACAAAATGTTGATTTCCTACCGAAACTACCAAACCTTCAAAATTTCCTATCTTTATCAAATCTTTATTTATCAATTTAGGAATACCAATATCAATTTTTACAAGTGGTGATTCTTCATTTGAAATGAGCCAGCCTTTTCTTTGTCCAGTTCTTGTTTGGATAGAAAAAGTTGTTTTCTCTAAAAACGTGTTTAAGTAAGCAATTGTACAACGTAGAGCAGAGCCGCACATCTCTGCAAGAGAACCATCTGCATTGAAAATTTCCATGAATGCATCATTTTCAGAAGTCTTTAAAAGCAGTATAATTCCATCAGCTCCTACTCCGAAATGTCTATCGCAAATTTTTCGAGCAAGTTTTGGAAAATCGATTTCAGGTTCATTCTCTTGCAAAAAATCAAAGAAAATATAATCATTTCCCTGAGCCTGCATCTTGAAAAAATTTTGTTTCATTTTACATCTGAGAATATATTTTGATGATTTCTTTAACCCATTGAGCACCTTTTTCCAAATCAGAAATGAGGATAAACTCATCAACTGTGTGAACGTTGGTCATACCGGTTCCAACAATTGCCATTTTTATTCCGTGTTGATTAAAATTATTGGCATCACTCCCTCCGCCACCGATAGTAGTCGAGCAGGATAAATCCAGGTTTTTATTTACTCCATAAACTAAATTAATAATTTCATCATCTTCTTTCAAACGAAAAGATTGATAACCTTTTTTAATACTTATTTCAGCCTTAGCATAGATTATCTTATCTTCAAAATTTTCAACTTGATATTTCGAAGCAGTCTCCTTGAAAATTGAACAAATCTGTTGAGTAACTTTTTGAAGTTTTTCTTCGGAATGGCTTCTAACCTCAGCTTCGATTTCCACATAATTAGGAATGATATTCGTGGCTTTCCCACCTGCTATCTTTCCAATATTACAGGTTGTCTCTTCATCAATTCGACCAAGAGGTAATTCTCTAATTGCTCGAGCAGCAATCATAATCGCATTCAAACCTTTTTCGGGTTCAACACCGGCATGAGCTTCTTTACCATGTACAAGAATTTTCAAGTCGTTTTCAGAAGGAGCTCCAATTGTTAAAGAACCAACATCCCTTGAATCGAGAGCAAATCCAAACTTAGATTTTATCAAAGAATAATCCAGATTTTTTGAACCCACAAGACCGATTTCTTCCGAGATAGTAAATAATATTTCAATAGGAGCATGAATGATATTGCTTTCTTTGATGTCCCTAATGGCACAAATAATTTGAGCAATACCGGATTTATCATCTGAACCCAATATCGTTGTTCCATCGGAAGTAATCCTATCTTCCAGAATTTGAGGTTTTACTCCAATACCAGGTTTCACTGTATCCAGGTGAGAACAAAACAGAATCGGTTCCTTATCCACCTTACCAGGTAAATATGCATAAAGATTGCCGATGTTTCCTGCTGTTTTTTCATTTGCTTGGTCAAATTTAACTTCGGCTCCCAAAGCTGTTAAATCTTTTTCAAGTTTGAGAGCAATGTCTTTTTCCTGTTTGGATTCACTGTCAATTTGAACCAGAGAGATAAAATAATCAACAATAGATTTTTCCATAATTTGCACCTAAATTTTTGTTGGTAAAGAAGAAAGGAGAGCTTATTCTGTCAACAGGAAAAAATAAATAGACAGAATATGTTTTTCTCTTTTTTTTGAAGATGATGATGAGTTCTGCATAATTAGACAAAATTTCAGAAACCATTAAAATGGTTGAAATTTTCATATGTGGGTTTGATTATTCCCACTACTTAAGTTGTGGGTTAATTCAATATTTAGTATATCATTAACCCACAGTTTTAACTGTGGGATGCAATGAAACAAAACTCGCACAGAACCACTTTAGTGGTTCAATATGAATTATGCAGAACCCTTGAAGATGATGGATAAAGGAGGTCGGTTTGAAAAAATTTGTTATTGTTATTTCAATTCTTTTATTATTGGTTGGATGCAGTTCCAATACAATTTATAAAACTAAAGGAACTTCAAATAAAAAACTACATCAATTCTATGGAAATTCCAAAACAGAAGTTATCCAAAAGGATGTTGGAAAAGGAGATATTTTCTATTTTGTGACTTCATTTTACGGAACAAAATTTCATGGCAGACCAACCTCAAACGGTGAAGTTTTTGATATGAATAAACTCACCTGTGCTCACAAATCTTTGCCTTTCAATACAGTTTTAAAAGTAACGAACGAAGATAACGGCAAATCTGTTGTTGTGCGAGTTAATGATCGCGGACCTTTTATTAGCGGACGTGATTTAGACCTTTCTTATGCTGCTGCCAAAGAAATCGGCTTAATCGGTGTGGGAGTGAAACAATTAAAAGTTGAAATCCTGGAAAGCCCAAAAGATGAATAATCTTAAAAGCGAATTTCTGAGCATTAGCAAACCGGTTGAACAAGCTTTGGAGAACAACCAACCTGTAATAGCTTTGGAATCTACTATTATAGCTCATGGAATGCCATTTCCACAAAACCTGGAAGTTGCCGGAAAATTAGAAGAAATCGCAGAAAAAAACAATGTTGTACCTGCCACTATCTGCATTATGAATGGAAAAATTAAGATCGGTTTGAATCAGCAGGAATTAGAAGAATTAGCTTCTTCAAAAAATATACGTAAAGTTTCCAGCAGAGAAATTTCAAATGTGCTCATCAAAAAAGAGATGGGAGCAACAACTGTTTCTGCAACCATGATTGCAGCTAATATGGTTGGGATTAAAGTTTTTGCAACCGGTGGGATCGGTGGTGTTCACAGGTTTGCTGAACAAACATTCGATCTTTCAGCAGACCTTTTTGAGCTATCAAAAACTCCTGTTATTGTTGTCTCCGCTGGAGCAAAGGCGATCTTGGATCTTTCTAAAACACTGGAAATTCTGGAAACTCTCAGTGTGCCAATTCTGGGCTTTCAAACTGAGTTCTTTCCAGCTTTTTATTCTGCGAAAACAAACCTGAAAATCGAGAAAATTGATACTGTGAAACAGATTGTCAAAATTTTCAAACTCAATCGAGAATTAGGTTTTTCAAATGGTATCTTAATTGCTAATCCAATTCCTCAAAAATATGAAATCCCATTTGATGAGATTGAAAAAATTATTACAATTGCAATCAAAAAAATAGAAGAAAAAAATGTAACAGGACAGAAAGTTACTCCATTTTTGCTGCAAAAAATTGTGGAACTTACAGATGGAAAAGCTTTGCAGGCAAATATAAAGTTAGTTGAAAATAATGTGAAATTAGCATGTGAAATTGCGAAGGAATTTGTTTAAGCAGACACGAGTTTTCCGCTTTCAGCGGAACTTTCTGAAACTTTTTAGGAATGTCATCTTAGGAAAAAAAATTATCGTTAGATTTACAAATAAATTTTTTTTATTACCAATTCGTACAATTCATTTAATAATTTTATAATTTCTTCAAAATCCGTCGGTTCGTTATCTTCTTCAAAATAGTCATAACGAAATTCAACTGCAAATGGTGTAAGAAAGCGCAGATCTTCAAATGAATCCGGAAATGGAATTTGATTGTCTTTAAGTAAATCTAATAAATCAGTTAATCTGTGTGTAAACGGAAATTCAATACCTTCAAAAGCTAAAACCGCTTTTAACATCTTTTCAGCAGATTGTTGAGCGTGAAAGCCTTTAATTTCATCAGCGACTTCCGGATCAGAATATAATTTCTTTAGAACAACCAAGTCATTCTGAGATTTTTGTAACAGCTTCTCAGCATATTTAAGGTTTTTCATAACACAATTTCCCTTCGGTTATTGCTCGATGAATTACTGTTCCGTGAATTTCAGACCATTCGTTGAAATAAGATTCACCCGTAACTAAAATATCGACAGGAAGTCGCATCGACCTGATAGCATCGTGCAGTCTTACCATCTCTTTTCTTTGACTTTTTAATTTGCGTTCAACCACGAGAAAATCTAAATCAGATTTTTCTCTTGCATCTCCTCTGGCATAAGAACCGAAGAGATAAATCTTTTGCGGTTTTGCGGTTTCAATCAATTTTTCAATGATCTGTTTTATTTTTTTTTCGGAAATCACAAAAACTCCTGCTTATTTTATTCAGTGAATACTTTTGAAAATCAATTATTTATTGTCAAATCTAAACTTTATGATGCTAAACCAAATTGGGGGTTTTAGAGAAAATTTGCTGTTGATTTACGCTGATAATACGGATAATTAATTTCGTGAATCTTCGTGCTCTTCGTGGCTAATCTTTGTAACAGGAGAAAAAGTATTAAATCTAACTCTTGTATATCACCTTCCCATACTCTAAGATAGATTCCAGAAATCCGCTTCTATCATTATTTTCTTCCAACAAAACAGGCTCGATCTTAGTATCGATATTTCTACGCAATTTATATAATCTTGTAATTAATTCTAAAAAATCACCTTTAATTTCTTCAACAATTACAGCGACATCGATATCACTGTATTCAGTGTAATTTCCCCGTGCATAAGAACCATATAAAACGATTTTTTTTGGAGAATATTCCTTTTTAACAAGAGAGATGTATTTTTTTAGTTTTCTATCAATTTCTTTTTTATCCATTGAAATAAAACCTCTGTATCATTCAAAATCTGTTTACATTTGTTTTCAGTAAGAATTTTCATCAGTTTATTTTTGTAAGTTGGATATCTTGATTCAATATTAAGAGGATCTAATTGATCAATAAAATCTTTTTGCTCTTTCGAAAATTCCAGATATAATTTACTTTTTTTAGCAAGTTCGGGTAGATTATGAATAAATGGTGGAACTTCCTCTAATCTGAAAGTGTAATAAGCTTTCAAAATCTTCTCAATAACCTGATGACACATAAAACCAACATATAAAAACCTTTTTCCATCCAGCATAACTTTTGTTGTTTTCAGATCATATTCTGCTATTTCTATCCAATATTGAACTTTCTCGTTAACATTCATAGATTTTCCTTTTTCAAATCACAAAACATAAATTTTTCAATAAATACTTCTGTCAATTTTTAAAACTTCTTATCCCATAAAGAAACCAGACTTTCTATTGGCTTCATTATCTCTTCCAGCATCTCAAAATCTATTGTCTGTTCACTATCACAAATAGTTGTATCAGGTGCAAAATGAGTTTCAATCATCAAACCATCCGCTCCAGCTGCAGCTGCTGCCCAGCTTAAAGATTTTATCATTTCACGTTTACCGGAGCTGTGGGAAGGATCCACAATTATCGGCAGGTTGGAAAGACTTTTCACTGCTGGAATTGCAGAAATATCCAGAGTGTTTCTTGTGTAATTCTCAAAAGTTCTAATTCCTCTTTCACATAAAATTACATCAGGATTTCCGGATTCGATGATGTGTTCTGCAGCAAGCAACCATTCTTCGATTGTGCTGCTCATTCCGCGTTTCAAAATTATTGGATTTGAGATTTTTCCTAATTTCGAAAGTAAAGGATAATTATGCATATTACGCGTTCCGACCTGCAGGATATCAACAAATTCAGACATAACTCCAACATCTTCAGGAGAGATAATTTCCGAAACAGAAATCATTCCCGTTTCCTCACTGACCTTTTTAATGTATTCTAATCCCCTTTTACCTAAACCCTGAAAGCTGTATGGAGATGTTCGCATTTTAAAGGCACCACCACGAAAGAACTTTATTCCCATCTGCTTTAATTTGATAACAATAAAAAGCAAATCTTCGTAATTCTCAACTGTACAAGGACCGGCAATTAATGTGAATGTATCTTTACTGATCACCTGCCCTTTTATTTTGATTTCACGCTTTCCTGAAGATTGATGCTTAAATTTTATTAATTCACACATTTTATTTTCCTTATCATTGATTAAAACTGTTTTTTTGCTCACGGATTTGCACGGATAAACACGGATTTCATATTATAAAACATCCTCTTTG
>CAYWPW010000121.1:0-6181 GCA_964460095.1 uncultured Candidatus Cloacimonadota bacterium | reverse complement strand
AAATGCAGTTAAAAATAACTCAAGATATTCTATCTATAACAGAACTAAAGAAACACACAAGTAATATTTTACAACAGGTTCATAACACAAAAAGACCGGTAGTTCTCACAAAAAATGGAAAAGCAGAAGCTGTTCTTCTCGATGCTTCCGAATATGAAAAAATGACAGGTGCATTTTATATTATGCAAAAATTAGCTAAAGCTGAAATGGATATCAAAATAGGTAGAACAGAAGATGCAAAAACATTTTTTCAGAGATTCAGAAGTGAAAAAAATATACGAAGTTAGAATCACTAAATCTGCACAAAATGATATCGAAGAAATATGGCAATTTATTGCAATAGATAACATTAAAATAGCAACTGAATTTATCGATAAAATAGAAAGAGCAATTTTTTCTTTGGAGAGTTTTCCAGAAAGAAATCCTTTGATCCCGGAATATGAAATTCTTAAGATCGATTATCGTCAACTTGTCTATAAAAATTATCGGATCATTTACAGGATTTCAGAAAATGTAGTGTATGTTTTAAGAATATTACACGGTTATCGCTTGTTTGATAGGGGATGAAGTGAAACAACCGTAACAAAGTGAAGAACTAGGCAAGCTTATCTTGTTTGTTGATTTCTCCTAAAACTCCACCCCAAACTCTGTCTCACTCTTTTCATTTGTCTCCAATGAAAATTTGAATCCGTGATTCAATAATATCTCCCGCGTTACAGTAAGTCCAATTCCCTGTCCGTTCTTCTTGGTACTGAAAAAGGGAGTGAACAGCTTTGGTTGTATTTCTTCAGAAATGCCTTTGCCATTATCGCGGATTATTAGCTGCTTGTTTGGAGTTGTGATGATTGTTATTTCACCATTTTTTTCAATCGCTTCCACAGCATTCTTGAAAATATTTACCAACACCTGTTCCATCTGCTGTTTATCCAGCTTAATCATCATGGGTAGTGAATAAAGTTCCCAACACAGTTTAATGTTTCTTTTTTCAATATCTGCAAATATAAATTTACCCACGTTTTTTAATAGTTCATGCAGGTTGCTTTCTATCTTTTTGGGTGAAGGAATACGAACAACATTCGCAAAATTTTCCATAAACCTGTTCAGATGAGTATTCCTTTCTATTGCCACATTGAGTGCATCTTCGTAACTTCTCATATCTTTCTTTTGCAGTTGGTCTTTAAAATTCAAACAAGTATTCAGTATAGAATTCACCGCACCCAGCGAATTATTCAATTCATGGGACATCATACGGATAACCTTCTCATAAGCTTTTCGTTCTGTCTTCAAAAGTTCATCCGTGAGTTCTTCGATAAGTATGAAATGATGATTAAAACCGCGATCAACAAAACTGGCTTTCTGGCATTTGAATGTTTTCATCCCGCTTATTGGAATAATTTCTGAGTTTCCAGACTGGAGTTTATTCAATTCTACAGGTAATTTACCCGGCAATTTATCGAAAGTTTTTCCAACAATATTATCAATTGTTAATCCAAGGAAGGATTCTGCTGCAGGATTGATCTGGGTAATTATTTCATCAAAATCTAAAATAATAATACCTGATGGTGATGATTCTATAAGGTTCTGCAGGAAAAAATGCTGTTCCCTCTGTTTGACCCGTTCTTCCCGAAGCTGGTCTATCATCCTGTTATAAACCTCGATAAGCTGATCCATTTCCACGTGACCGACCTTCACGAACTTCATACTGAAATCTTTATCTTCCAGAGATTCAATTCCGGATGAGATGGTATTGATGGGCTGGATAAACTGCCTGTATAAAATCATCGATATGATAATTGTGCAGATAATAAAGGCTTCAGCAGCTATAAAATAATAGATATTTTCCTTGAACATTCGCAATGATAATAAAATGAGAATTATGTGAATAAACGAAACAAAGAAGATATATTTGATTTTCAGTTTCATGCAGAGATACCGAATTTTTCCATTCTTCGATAAAGTGCTGCCCGGCTGATTCCCAGTGCCCTGGCAACACGGCTGAGATTTTTATTTTCTTTCAAAGCCTTTAAGATCATTGCTTTTTCCATTTCTTCTAGTGTCATAGCTCCAACATCCGGGAGCTTTTTTGAAGTTATTTTTTGAGGTCCAGTAATGAATTCCTGTGTGAAATTATCTAATTCCAGGTTATCTTTATTGGAGATCACCACTGCTCTTTCCACCAGGTTTTTTAGTTCCCGTATATTTCCAGACCAGGAAAGCCCTTTTAACCAATTCATTGCCTGCTTATTTATTTGCAGTCCTGGGCGTTTATATTTGTTTTGAAACGTTTTAATACAATAATTTGCCAATAGCGGAATATCCCCTGCTCGTTCCCGCAAAGCCGGAAGTTTGAGAGATATCAGGTTTATACGGTAATAAAGGTCTTCTCTGAATTCGCTATTGTTTACCATTTCCTCCAGGTCTCTATTGGTTGCGCAGATTACTCTCACGTTTACAGTTCTGGGTTTACTGGAACCCAGGACTTCAAAAGTCCTGTCCTGAAGCACCCTCAATAATTTCACTTGCATATTGATATCCAGCTCACCTATCTCATCCAGGAATATCGTACCGTTGTTCGCCATCTCAAAACGTCCGATGCGATCGTATCTGGCATCAGTGAATGAACCTTTTATATGACCGAACATTTCGCTTTCAAACAAAGAAGAAGATATTCCACCAAGATTTACTTTTACGAAAGGTTGATTCTTACGTGAACTATTTTTGTGGATTGCTTCAGCGATAAGTTCTTTGCCTGTCCCGCTTTCTCCCAGTATCAATATTGAAGCATCTGTTTTACTCACACGACCAACTGTTTCCAGTGCTGCTACAAAAAAAGGATCTTTTCCAATGATACTATCGAAATCATATTTAGAATCAATCTGCTTGCGGGTCAGTTTTTTTTCAGTATCTTTGGAAAGACACAAGGCTGTTCGAACAGATTGGAGGAAAAACTCATTGCTCCAAGGTTTGGTAATGAAATCCACTGCTCCTGCTTTCATACCATCCACAGCAAGCGAAATAGAACCCCAGGCAGTGATGAGAATTACCGGAATTGCTGGTAATAGGTTTTTGATTTCTTTTAAGAGTGCCAGCCCTTCTTCACCAGTGGTTTCCATAGTAAAGTTCATATCCAGAATTATCAGGTCGAGTTTTTCTTCTTTTATCACTTCAAGAGCTTCGGTTGGATTGGATGCATTAACAGTCTTATAGTCATTCTGGTTCAAGAGAAGGCTCAAAGATGTTTGTACTGCAAAATCATCATCTATAATTAAAATCTTATGCACTTTTATCCTCCGCAATTTTAATTTAAAAAAGCCCAAAGGTTTGTCAAGTCTTCAGGCTTTCTTGCTAAATCAAATATCATTATTATTTTCTTCTTTTGCCCCATTTGATAAGACCCCAGAACAGGTTCTTTTCATTATAAATGTATTCATATCCAACTTTCTTATATTTGTGCGTATACATACAAAATCCCCAGCTTGTACTCATTCCATCTACATGCTTTGGAAAATTGTTAATTTCATATATTCTTTTTTCTAACTTTTTCAATTTTGCTTCATTATTCACTTTCAATTTCTCAATCTTCAACTGCTGCTTACGGATAATTCGCAATCTCTCCAATTCCCGCATGTAGATTTCCTGCTCTTTATTTAATTTGGGAATAACCTGTTTTCCGAAAAAACGAATACTCCAATTTGGAAAATCAATCTTATCATTCCTGACGGAAATTGTATCGCTCCCTTCCAGGAATTTTTCAGTTAAAATTTTTGGATTTTTTAATTCAGGAGGATAAAAATTAGAATTATAGCTGCAAGAAATTAGCAACGTAATTAAAATTATTGATAATGCTAACTTTATTAAATTCATAATCATTCCTTTAATTTACTTTTCTCTCATGCACCAACTGTTCGGAAGGTCAAGAAATGCAAGAAGTCCAACAACCGTTTCAAAGATTTATTATTCATAATGCAGTGCTTCTGATGGTTCCAGGCTGGATGCCAGTTTACTGGGATACAATGAGCACAATGCAGTAATAACATAGATCAGTAAAATTGAGAAAATATACGCAAGAATGTATATATTTGTGTCGATGAAACTAAAGATACCCAAAAGAGGAAACTGCAAGGCAAAGAAACTGCCGAAGATCATGGCAAAGGTGGAAAGAACCAGAGCTTCTCCGATAATCTGCTTATAGATTTCGATAGCTGAAGAGCCCAGTGCTCTACGCAGTCCTATTTCAGATTTCCGCCGATTCGTATTATACCAGATAACTCCAAAAAGACCGAGTGCTACATTTATAATCAGGAATCCACAGACCACAATTAAAATCACAGGAAAGATCAGGGATTGGAGAGTAGCTGATTTTTTCAATAATTCGAATGTATTCATTTTTATCTGCCAGTCCTTAGCTATATTCGATAATCTTTTAGTTAGGATTTCTTCGAATTGAAAAGGAGTTCCATGTTTCATTTTAAGCAGGATCCTGCTTCCCATTGCTTCACTTCCAAAACGGGATAATTCATGCTTCACTCCTAAAGAAATTCTCCTGAATGATATGCTGCTGGAACCTGAAAACTGTCCTGCATTGCGGAATTCGTCAATCACTCCGATTATTATATATTCTGTTTCATCTCTATGGAGAACTTTCCCCAATGCTATATCATTTCCAAAAATCTCTTCTTTTGCATATTTATTTATGACAAGCGGATTTTTACTGGAAGCATTGTCAGATGCATCGAACCAGCGTCCTGCCAATATTTCCATTCCCATCACCTCTGCAAAATCATCACTCGCATACCTGATGTTGCATCTTATTTCCCTACCATCGTATTCATAATTTGTCATATTCATGACAGCAGGAGTAAATATGAAAGATTCCGAATAAGCAAAATTTTCAATTTCCGGAAAACTTTTAAATGCATTTTCAAACTGGAGTAATGTTTCCTTTATTTCTTCTTGAGAGCTGTCTTTCCAATCCATTGTAATATACCAGACATCCTTATAGGAAAATCCCAACGGTTTAAGATAGTTGCTGATATTATAGATAACAGCGATCAAAACCAGGAACAAAACTATGAATGAAATAAAGATACCGAGTGATGTCATAAAATTTGTTCGCTTCTTATTCCAGATAAGTTTAAAGAAATGCTTTATCATCTCTTACCTCCATGAATAGCTTCTGCAGGTTGCAATTTAGACATTTTAAAAGCAGGATAAACACCTGAAAGAAGTCCAAAGAATACTGCAAATATCATACTGTAGAAAAAGATCCTGAAATTTAATCCCAGATGTGTATCAGGAATTACACCGCTCTGATTGACCATCCACAGTATTATTGCTGCCATAACCAGGCTGATAAAACCTCCGATCACAGTAATTATTATATTCTCCACAATGAACTGTCCCACCAAAGTAAGGGAAGACGCTCCAAATGATTTCCTGATGCCGATCTCTGAAGAACGTTCAATGATCCTGCTTACATTGATATTTACTAGGTTTATGGTGGGAAGAAGCATGAAGAGGGTCATCAGAACGAAAAGGATCGTCATGAATGGAGCAAGATTTCCCTCTTTTTGTCGAAATACCTGTCTAGCAAAAGCTTCACCATAACTCGATGTATTGGTAAGAATCCATTCATATTTTCCTTCCGGGAATTCAATTTTCTCCAGATGTTTCTGGAATTCAGATTTGATCTTTGGAAAATCTTTCCTGCTGTGAGCCAGAACCATGGCAAACCAGCCAGGAAAGTTACCTGTTATAGTAATTTTGTTAAGATCTTCTTTTGTATGTCCCATTGGTACCCAGATATCGGAATAGGGCATGATCCGCAGAATAGAGACGTTTTCAACAACACCGATAACGCGGTAAGTTCTTCCATCTGCTTCAATATATTTTCCAACTGCTGGTTCACCATCAAAATATTGATCTTCAGTTTTTTTATTAATTACAGCAACATTTGCTATGTTATTTACATCATCTCTGCTGAAAGGTTTACCTTCAAGGGAGTTGAAATCCAGGATATCCCAGAATTCACTGTCTGTATATTTGATCCCCAGTTTCAGTTTCTTTTTATCTTTATAAACAACTATGGGATTATAAAATGAAGACAGGGAAATCTTTTCCGGTGTTTTCAATGACTTCACATATTTATTCAAGAAATAAGGGCTAAATAGAGGTCCCGAAG
>CAYWPW010000120.1:0-6186 GCA_964460095.1 uncultured Candidatus Cloacimonadota bacterium | reverse complement strand
ATAATTATGGTGGAAAACCCGGTTCTTCAGGAGTTTATCTATATAAACTTTAATTTTGGAAATTTAACCAAAAAAAGAAAATGTTATTGATTTAGAAATTTAACTTTTTGGAGGAAGGATGAGAAAAGTATTTTTTTATACAACTTTATTAATGCTGATTTTTTTGTTGACAGAAAAGATGGGCAAAAGAGAAATGCACACGTGTGTAATAAATACACGAAAGTACACACACGCAACATGAAATACGTCTGGAGGGATTATGGCTACAAGAAAAGAAAGAGAAATGTTGCAGCGGAAAATGGAGATAGTTGATGCTGCTCAAAAACTTTTCATCCAGAAGGAGTATGAAAATGTAACAATGGCAGAAATTGCCCGGGAAGCTGAATTCACGAGGAGAACGATTTATTCATATTTCAAGAGTAAAATTGATCTTGTTGTTGAAGTTTTCCTAAAAGTTTTTGCTAAGGGTGATGTGAAATTCGAGGAAGCAATTGAGAATGCTCAAAATGATTATGATAAGTTATTTGCTTTTGGAAAAGCATATTATCAATTTTTCAAAGGTGAACCTGCATATTACAAGCTACTTCATTATTTTGATCTGGCTGTCAATAACGAAGCTCATAAACTCAGCCCCACAGTGCTTGAGGATATTAATAGCTCGAATATTAATATTGAAATCCGGATTGAGCAGGTTATTCAGGATGGAATGTCGCAAGGACATTTTCGAGATGATCTAAATGTAAAACTGGCAGTTACGTTCTTTTTGAAATCGTTATATGGGATAATTCACCAATATATTCTACATCCGAAATTTCCCGATGAGTACTTTTATGAAGAATTACGATACTTGTTAAGAGCTTTCGAAAATAGAGAAAAATAGGGAGGATGAAATGAGAAAGACAATTATTATCAATATAATGATAGCTATTCTGACAACTGGCAGCTTAAAAGCAGAAAATATAAAAGCTCTTGTAATTGTACCAAATAATTATGGAGCAAATTTTCAATGTGCTTACGAAATGTATGAACAACTTGGTTGGGATATCACTACAGCATCAGTTACACAAGTTGTTCAACCTTGTCCTGCATACGCATCTGTTTTGGGATGTCCACCTTTAATTGTAGATTTATTAATTCCGGACATTGCGAATGTAACAGAATATGATTGCGTCATGATCATGTCCTCTACTCAGTTTGCAGGCAATCCCTGCATTGAACTGATGAATAGCCAAGAGACGCTTGATCTTCTCTCAACAGCTGTAAACGAAGGCTTGATCATGTGGGCAACCTGTTCTGGAATTCGGGTTTTGGCAGCTGCCGATATTTTACAGGGAATTAATATTCAGGGACCAAGCAGTTATAACAGCGAATTTATTGCTGCAGGAGCAAATATCGTGGGAACCAAGATACCTCCAGTTATTGATGGTAATATAATAACAACGATGAGAGGACAATACTATATGGTTCAAAATGTTTATGCCGTCATTGCAGCAATGCAAAACTTGAGTAATTAAGGAGAATATCATGAAAAGAAGATATTTAGTTATACTAATTCTTTTTTCAGCTATTAATTTATTTGCTGAGATTGAAACGGAGTGGACGGCTATGTTTGGTGGCAGTTTTTCCGATGCAGCAAATTCGTTTTGTATCACTCCTGATAATGGATTTGTTTTGGCTGGATATACCAATTCTTTTGGTGCAAGTAATTCAGATGTTTATTGGGTAAAAACAGATCCCAATGGTAATGAAGTGTGGAGTCAGACGTTCGGTGGTTCTGGTTGGGAAAATGCCAAAGATGTTTGTAATGCAGTTGGTAACGATGGTTATGTATCTGCTGGCTATACTACATCTTCAGCGAGTAATTCATTTGATGTTTTACTTGTAAATATTGATTCTAATGGAGATGTGCAATGGATTCAGGTATATGGAGGAGATGAATTTGATACAGCAGAATCTATTTGCCAAACATCAGATAACGGATATTTACTGTGTGGATATACAAGTTCCTTCGGAGCAGGAGAAGACGATATTTATCTCATCAAAACTGATGATAACGGAGATTCTCTTTGGACAAAAACAATTGGCTGTGAAAGATCTGATATGGGGCATAGCATAAAACCAACAAGTGATGGAAACTATATTATCGGCGGTTCCACAGGATTCTATGACGCTCCCTATCCGGGAAGTAATGGCAGGAATAGAGAAATTTATATCATCAAGATAGACGAAGCTGGAGATATCCTGGCAGAAAATACATTTTGGGTCATGGACACTCATCAGAATAGTTTTGATACCGGTTACAATATATGTGAAACTTCAGATGGAGGATTCTGTGTCGTGGGTTGCACTTCCCAGCATTTCCAAGAATTAATGGATGTGGCAGTATTGAAAGTGGATTCACAACTAAACGAAGTATGGAAAACAAATCTGGAAATGGAAGATTATTACGATTTTGGCTACTCAATTTGTGAAGATGAAGGAACAGGGAATTTGTATATTAGTGGCTCCTTCAAATACGTAAATGAAGCTAAAGCAGATATGTTTTGCCTGCTGCTGGATTCTGCAGGAAATGAAATCGAACGTGAGTATTTCGGTAGTACAGGTTCCGAATGCGGATGTAAAATTTTACAAGTAAATGACGGTTCATTTGTTATTTCTGGATATACATCATCCTACGGAGAAGGTGCAAATGATGCGTGGCTACTGAAAATTTGCAATCCAAATTCACAAAATTCACAAGATGAAATACCAGATGGTTCCCAACTTTTTCAGAATTATCCAAATCCATTTAATCCTTCAACGACAATCTCTTTTTCATTAAACACTGAAAAAGCTGAAGACACCGAAATTGAAATCTATAATATTAGTGGTCAAAAAGTAAATACACTTGTTAATGAAGTATTTCCAGCAGGAGTGCACTCAGTTGCCTGGGATGGTAGAAATTCAAATGGTGATCGAGTCAGTTCAGGGATCTATTTCTATAAACTTAAGACAGAAAGATATGAAGAAATTAAGAAAATGATTTTGTTGAAATAGCAATTATTTGCGAAAACCGAAAATCTGTCTTTTAATCATAACAATATCGAGACTATGTTCTCCTGCGAACACTTAGTGTGCGAAAATGAACAGAAACCTGTTTTCTATCGAAATAGTATTACTGGTAACTTTTTGTATATTAGGGAATTAGGCAAGTGGCATAGAAATTGCATATTAACTATAAGTAAAAAATTGGATTCAGATATTCATTCCTTGAGGAGATAGAAAAATTGTAAAAATACAAAGAAGAAATTAAGATTTTGAATCAACAATCATCGAAAAAGAAAAGGAGGGAGAAATGAGGGCAGAGTTATAAAACTTGCTGTGGCGGCAGAAGATCTTGATTTAAGTTGAATTAAATTAATCAACACACATCCATAAAAAATGAATTTTATTGAGCAATCAAATTTTTCTATTAATTTGAAAAATGAAAAAAGGAGAGAAACATGAAAAAAATATTAATTATAATTTTCCTATCTGCATTTATTTGCAGTATATTTGCAAACGATGTTAAACAACCCGCAGGACCTGACAAATCTCTACAAAGCCCTTTGAAGGGGAATGGTTATCTCTATCCGACCAATAGAGACGCTCCAGCTTATGAATTTGTAATCCAGCCAACATCGATAATGCCTACATATTATGACTACCAACCGGGAAGTTATTGCAGTCTACCGCTTCGTATTCAACCTGAAATTTCTCAACCGTATGGTCATCCTGCTGGTGGGGCTTATGTTGCATTTCATTCTGAGGAAACTGCAAATGCTACCCGAAGGGTGTATTATGCATATATCGATGCAGAGGGAAATGTAACTGCAACAGATCCAATCGCAACCTGGGATATCAGGGAAGGTTATCCAGGAACATACATTGATCCAATCACTGCAGATCCAATGGTGGTTTATCATCTTAATACGGATACTGATCCAACCTTTGAAGATGTTTTAGCTTATGATTTGTATCATATGATGGGTTCTGCCGGATTGTGGCTTACACCTTTCGAGGTAATAGATAATAGTGAACTTGCTGCTGCTGGAATTTTACCCTTTGCAGATGATGATTTCGAATGGCCCTATGTTTACATCAGTGATTCATCACCTCTGGGTGGTGATTATCGCAGAGTATACGTTAGTTCCGAGAATTTTACTGCCGGGCATGGACCAGTTGGAGATCCA
Source organism: uncultured Candidatus Cloacimonadota bacterium (assembly GCA_964460095.1). Lineage (GTDB taxonomy): Bacteria > Cloacimonadota > Cloacimonadia > Cloacimonadales > TCS61 > JABMPU01. The sequence goes on along the minus strand of CAYWPW010000120.1, from coordinate 1,975 downwards.
AGTGAAAATGTGCTGATCGCTTATGCTGATTTTAACACAGCCGATTTGGATGCTCAATCAACTTTAAGCTGGTCGTATCGAACAATCGAACAGATGGATGCCTGGAACGCTGAAGATCCTGAATGGATGAGACCTCTAAAAGGTGCAGCTGTATATGAAAATATCATTATTTATTTCGGTTATGTGATTGATAATGATAGCTATATATCTGATGCATTTGCATTGGTTAATGAAAATTATGGTGAAGGTCCTTTCGAGTATTATTCCGAAAGTTACATTTTTGACCAAAATAATCCTTTAAATGAAAATGGTTCTGCTTATTTATATTCTGATGAAGCCACTCCGCTGACTCCTTACATTCTACGACAAGAACATATGTTTTCGAGCCATATGAACGTAATTCTGAAAGATAATAACACAAAAGCAACCTGGACAGGTGCAATGGGAATAACATTTGATGCCCTTGACGGTAATGGTCCAGGATATTACTATCCTGAATGGTGCCAGGTCTATCCAAAAGAATTCGTTTTTGATTTGATTACTCACGAATTCAGCTTCAAAGATCTTTACATTGAAGGAGCGAATCCAACAGATAATATCCCAATGGTTCCCTGGGATTTAGATGAGGATGGTGTTGTAGATTCATTTGATGAAAATGGAGATCCCGAATGGGTATGGAATTGGCCCATTTACTGGCCTGTAGGTGGCGATGCCTTTCATGAAAATACCTACAAAACTGCCAAAAATGAAAATTGGTTAGTTAGTGTTTGGGCTGACGGAACAAAGGCAAAAAGATTTTATGATGGAGATAATTCATTTGTCGATTGGGAAGCAATACCGGAAGTTGCAATAATTATTTCTGCTGATAATGGTGAAACCTGGTCTGAACCTATTTTCCTGAATGCAAATGATACTCCGGAACTGGCGAATCAGATTCCATGCTATGTATATCCTGGTGATGTAATTGAAATTATCAGCAATACTCCCGGTAATTATCATGGCAAAGTTCATTTATTCTATCTTGATGATAATGATTTTGGCTCTACGATTAACGGTAATGGGCTGAACAACGGCGGACAAATCATGTATGCAGCTTTGGATATCGAATTTCCAGCTGAGTGGAATCCTGAACAATCTTATGATAATAATGAAATTCCTGCTATTGGATTACTCAGTCAAAATTATCCCAATCCCTTTAATCCTTCAACTACAATATCATTTTCATTAAACACCGAAACCACTGAAGTTGCCGAATTGGTAATTTATAATTTGAAAGGGCAGAAAATTCGACAATATTCAATTTTCAATAATCACTCTTCAATAACCTGGAACGGAACTGATCAATCTAACAATCCCGTTTCAACCGGAATCTATTATTACAAAATCAATACTCCAAATTCACCCGTGAAGAAAATGATGTTGATCAAGTGAGGTTAATTATGAAATCAAGAAATCTATTTTTTCTTCTATTCATAATGAATAGTCTGCTCTGTCAAAATCCTCCTGACACCTTATGGACGAATGTGATTGGTGGAGTAAATAATGATAGCTCTACCTGTGTCAGGCAAACCTCAGATGGAGGTTTAGTTGTTTTTGGTTCAACTGATCCGCTTGGTAATGGGATGAATGATATCTGGCTTCTCAAAACAGATGAATCAGGAAATTTGTTATGGGATGCAACTTTTGGTGGAGATCAAAATGATATTTCAATGATAGGACAGCAAACAATAGATAATGGATATATCATTGTTGGTTTTACTGACTCGTTTGGAAATGGATTACGAGATTTTTGGTTGATAAAAACAGATGAAGAAGGCAACGAAGAATGGAATCAAACTTATGGTACAGAACAGAATGATAGAGGTCAGTACGTAGAGCAAACATCTGATGGCGGATATATACTTACAGGAGGAACAGGAAATTTTGAAACAAGTAATGAGGATATTTGGCTGATAAAAACAGATGCAAATGGCAT
>CAYWPW010000119.1:0-6214 GCA_964460095.1 uncultured Candidatus Cloacimonadota bacterium | reverse complement strand
GTCCCTCTCCTATGTGGCACAAAGGTGAAATGATCACGTCTTGTTCAGATGGAATCGCAAAATCCCTGGAAAGCTTCCTGCAAATAGATAATGGAACTCAAAATCCAGACAAAGAAATAAAATCGGAAATCCCAACCACAAAGAGAAAATTCAGGGCGAGCGGCATTTGCCCGGATTGCGGCAGTCAGATCGAACATAGTGAAGGATGTTTAAAGTGTAATTCCTGCGGCTGGTCTAAGTGCTGATAAGCTTCAGAAAATATAAAACTTTCCGAAGCTTCTTAAAAAATATCATTCCCGTTTTCTGTCATTCCCGTGAAAACGGGAATATATGATGGTTGATAAACGAGATTCCCAATCAAGTTGGGAATGACAGAGATGTTTTTTTTACAAAACCAAACCATTGACAAAATTGCAACAATATTAAATCTCGCAATCCTAATAAAGTAAGAAGGAAAATATATGTTGGATTTCATAGGAAAAAACAAAAGAACTCACCTTGCTGAGAATCTTAATATAAACAATGTCAAAGAAGAAGTTACATTAATGGGTTGGGTGCATCGCAGGCGTGACCTGGGCGGACTGATCTTCATAGATCTACGTGACGTTTCAGGAATTATCCAGATCGTGTTCCATCCTGAAAATGAGGAAGTTCATAAAAAAGCCGGAAAATTGAGAAATGAATATGTGATTGGAATATCCGGGATTGTAAAAGCAAGAAGCGAATCTAATATAAACAAAAAAATAAAAACCGGTAAAATCGAAATTGAAGCTCAGGAATTACTTTTACTAAATGATTCAGAACCGCTTCCGGTTCAAATAAATGAGAATATTTTAGCAGAAGAAGATTTGCGGCTAAAATATCGCTATTTGGATTTAAGACGAGACAAGCTAAAGAAAATTATTCTTCTGCGTCATGAAGTTGTATTTGCTATACGTGAGTTTCTCACAAGAAAAAATTTCTTTGAGATTGAAACGCCGATGTTGATGAAAAGCACTCCGGAAGGAGCGCGGGATTACCTGGTTCCAAGTAGAATATTTAAGGGTAAATTTTTTGCTCTTCCTCAATCTCCTCAGATATATAAACAACTTTTGATGATTGCCGGATTTGACAGGTATTTCCAGATAGCTCGTTGCTTTCGTGATGAAGACCTGCGTGCAGACAGACAACCGGAATTTACGCAACTCGACCTGGAAATGAGTTTTGTTACTCAAGATGAGATCTTTGAAATAAATGAAGAGTTATTCAAATATGTATTTGAAAAAACAATAAACATAAAGCTTCAAACACCATTTCCCAGGTTAACCCACGAGCAGGCAATGCAAAGATTTGGCATCGATAAACCTGATATGCGTTTTGCAATGGAATTGATAAACCTCTCTGATATCTTACAAAATTCTGAATTCACAGTTTTTTCATCAGCACTTCAAACTGAAGGCAGCGTTCGATGCATTGTGGCTGAAGGGTGTGCTTCATATTCCAGGAAACAAATCGATAACCTGGTAAATATTGCCAGGCATCTGGGAGGGAAAGGTCTCGCTTTTTGTAAGGTTGATGAAAATGGCTTAAATGCGGGAATTACGAAATTCTTAAGTGAAGACGAGAAAAAAGAAATTCTTAAGAAAACGAGTGCAAAAAACGGTGATCTCATTTTGTTCGCAGCAGATTCTCATAAGATGGTGTTTAAAATTTTAGCTGAAATCCGTAATCATTTTGGTAGAGAATTGAAACTTTATAATGAAGATGAATTTAACTTTGTCTGGATTACCGACTTTCCTTTATTTGAATATGATGATGAAAAACAAAAGTGGGAAACTGCTCATCATATGTTCACATTGCCCAAAGAGGAACATCTTAAATATTTCCAGAATAAGGAAGATTACGGGAAAATCATCGGGCAGCTTTATGACCTGGTTTGTAATGGAGTTGAGCTTTCTTCAGGAAGTATCCGTTGTCACAGGTTGGATGTGCAGAAACAGATCTTTGATGTTCTGGGTTTCACAGAAGAAGAGTTGGACGAGAAATTCGGCTTTTTCCTCAATGCTCTCAAATATGGAACTCCTCCACATGGAGGGATTGCTCCCGGGATCGATAGAATTGTGATGATAATGGCAAAAGCAGGATCCATTCGCGATGTGATTGCTTTCCCGAAAACACTTCAAGCAGCAGATTTGATGAGCGAATCTCCTTCACCGGTTTCTAAAGAACAATTAGATGAACTGGGAATTGCAGTAACCACTAAGACACAAAGACACAAAGAATAATTTTTACAATTATTCTAATCAAAAAGGAATGAAATGAAAAAAAATATAATTTTAATCATTTTATTTGTTTATGTAGCACTTATTTTTGCTGAAGATAAGGAAGATATATTTACTTTTAAGCCACATTATCAATCATACAATGATTCTGTCTGGTTTCCAAATACAACAGTTAAGGATTTTGTTTCAATCGGTAATTATCATGATAATATTTATATTGCTTTAAATGGTGGAATTGGTAGATATCATCAAGATTCATTATTAGTTTATCCTTATCCTTTTTTAAGTAAATACAAAAGCCCTGTTAAATCAGTAACGCAGATTAATAATGAATTATTTGTAACAGTACAAAATGAAAGTATAGAAATTTTTGATTTAAATCTAAATTTATTTGTAAGTGAATTACAAATTGAGGACGAATTAAATTTTAATAACCCTTACTCTAGCTTAATGATGAAATATGATAAAGACTATAATACAATTTGGATTTCAACCATTAATGGGCTTTATATGTTTGATCTTAATACTGATGAGTTAATAAATTGGACACAAAAATACAAAGAATTAATAAATAATGATAAAATTTATTCGGATACACCTATAATTATAGATAAAGAAAATATCTGGATCATTTCAAATATTGGTTCTGGTTCTCTCTTATCATATAACAAATCTGATGGAAAATGGACTTTATTTCGGGATGAATTAATTATTTCTGATAATGCTGAAAGAATTTATATGTCCGTAGCCATAAAAACTCCTCAATTCTTTTGGATAAGTGTCAGAGGAAATAAAAAATTTGGTCATATAGCTGAATATGATAAGAAAAATAAAACTTGGACATTGTATGAATATTTAGAACTTACCGGCATGATTGATCGACTAATTAATGAATTTCCAAATTTAGAAATTTTTTCCCATACGTCCAGATCCTTTCCAAAAGGTAATTTAGAAAATTATAAAAAAATATATCAAAACACTATTACATATCCTGATAACTATAAGGAGTTTGAGGAGTATTATAAAGGATATGATGAAAATGTTATTGATAATATGTTAGAAAAATTAAATTCAATAAAAAATATTGAAATATTGTCATCAGAATTTATTAAGTATGATAACAAGATTGATTTTACTTATAAAAACCAACTTGTTTTCCATGATGATAATGGTTATATCAGTACAAAACAGAATTATTTAGATGAAATTATTGAATATTATTATCCAATAACTCAATACAAAAAAGAAGTAATATTACTAACAAATAAAGGATTGAGTGTTTTGAATTTAGGTAATTATTCTATATCGAACATTGAAGGAACGAGTGAAATTGGTTTTGCAAAAGGTGAAACCAATACACTTTATATTAAGATAAAGAATCATATATATTTAATTTTTCTTACTTATGGGCATGATAGAGAATATTTTATTTACGATTATGATATGGATAATCATATTTTTAAAGAAATTACACCAGATTTTGAATTTAGCTTCAAACAAAAATATTTTTGGGAATTTGATAGTAAATTATTTATGTTAAGAAGACATGATTTAAAAGTTTTCAAGTTTCAAAATGATACATGGATAGAAGTTAAAGAAAAAAATGAACCAGCAAAATTAATACAACCTTTATCAAAAGAATTAATTTTAAATGATGGCAGAAAATTATTAATTGATTTTTCTGGATTAATAATTTTCAATTGATAAGACTCTTTATTTCTTGGTGGCTTCGTGGTTAAAAGAAAACTTAGTATCTTGGTGACTTTGTGGTAAAAAAAAAAGTTACAGCAATTACCTTCGGTTGCAAAGTTAATCAATACGAAACAACCTGTATTTTAGATGGTTTTATCAAAGCAGGATTTCAAGTTGTAAATTATTCAGAACCAGCCGATGTTTATATAATCAATACTTGTACTGTCACAAATCGTACTGATTATAAAAGCAGGAATGCAATCCGCAAAGCTCTCTTAGAGAAAGAAAAAAATCCTGATGTAAAAATTATTGTAACCGGATGTTATTCACAAAGAAATTATCAGCAAATCAGGAAATTAGGGAATATCGATTTGATAATCGATAATAATAATAAGGGAAAAATTTTGGAAAGCATCATTTTGGAGTGCATCAACCGTGTTGATGTAAAGGAATTTCAATCTATTTCAAAGGCTACCGAATTTGAAGAACTTTCCTATTCTTCAATGCATGATAAGACACGAGCTTTCATCAAAATTCAAGATGGCTGTGATTATTATTGTGCATATTGTGCAGTTCCTTTTGCACGCGGTCATTCACGAAGCAGAAAAAAAGAAAATGTTCTAAATCAAATAGAAAAACTAGCAAAAAATGGCTACAAAGAATTTGTTTTAGTAGGAATTAATCTCGGTCTTTTTGGCAGAGAAAAAAAGGATGAAGGATATTTCCTTTCCCATTTATTATATGATATTGAAACTATCGAAGGTGTAGAATTGATTCGATTAAGCTCAATTGAACCACAACTTTTCACAGAAGATTTGTTAGATTTTTTAAGAGAAAGCAAAAAATTGTGTCCTCATTTTCATATTCCGTTGCAGGTTGGATGCGATGAACTTCTCCCAAAAATGGGTCGAGATTATAGTATAAATAGCTTCACGAAACTCATCCAGATAATACACAAACTCTTACCGGATTCAGCAATAGGAATTGACGTAATCGCTGGACTTCCCGGAGAATCGGAGGAACTTTTCTTAAAAACTTATGAATACCTCTCAGGATTGGATTTCACGTATCTTCATGTGTTTCCATATTCCCAAAGACCCGGAACAAAAGCAGCAAAAATGAAAGAACAAGTTCATGGAAAAATTATAAAAGAAAGAAGCAGAAAACTTTTGGAATTATCAGAAAAGAAATTGCAGAATTACCTGGATTTTATTGTGAAAAGAAATGTTCCGATTAAAGGTGTAATTGAAACACAAACAAAAGGATTCTGGACAGCACTTTCAGATCATTATGTAAGAATATATTTCAAGAATAAAAATGAAGACCTTTCAGAAAAGTTTTTCCATTTTATTCCAATAGGAAAGAAATACAAAGGAATAGAAGTAAGCCTTTTTAACAGAAAAGAAAAATAAAAAACATTGCACAAAAATCCTTTAAAAAATATTTATACAAACCATAAAAAAAAATTAAGTGGAGTCGATATGAAAAACAACTTCTTTTTCCTGTTTTTAATAGTAGTTTTCACTTTGCTGAATGCAATGTCTGATGAGGAGATTTTTGAAAGAATTACAACAGCAGGAGATTATCTCAAAGAAGATAAAGTTGAAGAAGCACAAAAGGAATTGAATAAATTGAAAGAAGATATCGAACAAGAGACAGGAAAAGATATTCTCGATGTTCTTACTCCTGAGCAAATCATCAGCTCATTGATTGTCCAATCCGGTATTTATTATGTTTGCCAAGATCTTATTGCTGCAGGAGAAGGATTTTCTCTTGCTTGTGAATTGGCTCTGAAAGAATGTCCGGAATTTATTGGAGTAACTTATTTTTATTATGCAGATTATTTTTTAAGTATCAATAACCTTAAAAAAGCGAAGCAATTAGCTCAAATATCTGTTGATTATGAACATGAACCTGCTAAGATATTATTAGAAAAGATTAATCTGCTTTTAGATGAAAAAAAAGATGAATAAATGATAGAAATCAAGAATCTGACAGTTGGCTTTAACGGAGATACTGTTTTAGAAGATATTAATCTGGTTATCCCTCAGAATGAAATTACAGTTATTGTAGGTCGCAGCGGTTGTGGAAAAAGTGTTTTGATGAAAACCATTGAAGGGCTTTTTTATCCTTTTTCCGGAAAAGTATTTGTAGATGGAATTGATATTTTTTCGCTGAAAAGAAAAGAAATGAAGAAAATGCGAAAAAGGTTGGCAATGCTGTTTCAAGGCTCAGCACTTCTGGATTCTTTATCTGTTTTT
>CAYWPW010000118.1:0-6284 GCA_964460095.1 uncultured Candidatus Cloacimonadota bacterium | reverse complement strand
AACTTTGCTGGGAAATGTAACTGATACAGAAAGCAACCCTATCAACAACGCAACAATTGACATTCAAGGCATGTTTGCTACAATAACTGATAATATTGGAGATTACGAAATTAATCTTCCGGTAGGAATATATAATATTACATGTACAGCAGATGGTTACGTAGATATGACAGTAGAATACATTGAAATTTTCCAAGATGAAACTACAATACAGAATTTTGAACTTGTTCCCGAAGTTGGCCTACAAAATGACCTTTGCAATCCAATCCATTCTGTAAATATTTTTCCCAACCCGTTCAATCCCAGTACGACATTCAATTTCACACTGGTGGAAGAGGGACAAACTGAGATCAATGTTTACAACCTTATAGGTCAAAAGGTTAAGAAGCTTATCAATGATCAACTTCCAGCAGGAAAGCACACTGTTGTGTGGTATGGTATTGACGATAATGAACAAACACTTCCCAGTGGAATATATTTCCTCCGATTACGTTCTAATGATTTCAGTAAAACTATAAAGTGTATTCTTCTAAAATAAAGATCACTGGCTCATCACCATCTAATAATGATGATGAGCCGTTTTACTTAAAATGAAATATATAGTTCAAATAGGAATTTTACTAATGTTTTTAACTAATATAGCATCAACAGGAGAAACACAAGATCCACAATCATATCCTGTAATATCATCCAGGAATGTAGCTGTTTTTCTAATAGATTTCCCTGATATACCACAAAATATCAAAGGACAGTTTCCCAAAGTTGCGGAAGCCCAAGATTATTTTGTTGATGGTCTGGTGAAGGATTATTTTACTTCGATTTCTTATAACAAATTACGATTTTCCGGCAAAGTTTTTGGCTATTACACAATGCCGGATTCTTTAACAAAAGAACGGCAGAACAACGAATATATAATCGAGACAACTGAAAATTACGATCTGAAAATAGATGGCTATAAAGTCGAAGATTTTGATACAGTGGTCTTCATTATTTTTCATCATGATTATGAACAGGGAGGACTTTCTGCTGCAGGTTTTGCTAGTTGCACAATAAATGGGCAACGCTATGAAAACAGAAACGTTGTCTATCTGGGAGCTTATTTCCCTCAGGATGATTCAGTAGTAGATACTTATAATCGAACGACGGAATACAACATCCGTACAAACGTAAGCGATATGCAAAAATATCCTCATCCTTGCGGTTTGAAGTATAATCAGGCTATTTTCATTCATGAGTTTATTCATCAGATCAATGGCCGCAGAAATATTCCGCATTCTAATACCTGTACGAATAACGGCAAATACGATTTTGAAAAACCTGATGCAGAACAACCGGATTCATTCTTTGATCTGGAGTATGGAAATGGTTTTGATATCATGGGTGGCGGCCGGCTGGCTTTATCTTTGAATGCTGGTTACCGCTATCTTTGTGGCTGGCTGGACACAGAAAATTCGCATCATTTTAATCAGCCTGGTTCTTATGTGGCAACTATCTTTCCAATAAACAGAAAAGAAAACAAAATAGCTGTTGAAATAAGAATGAAACATACCGAGAAGATAGAAGAAAGCTATCCTGGGTATTTTATAGAACTCCGTGAACCGGACAGATGGGATGCATCGCTGGCAAATCCACATCTTTACAGCAATACACGCGGATTGCTGGTATATAAAACGGATGGTTTTAAAACGATGTTGTTGGATATGTCACCTTCAAAGAATATTGTAGACAGCAATAACAAACATTTTGTTGATTACAGGGATATGAGCTTGAAGGAAGGAATGGAATATGAAAATTCTGAGATTAAAATTTGGAATATTCAAGATAATAACAACGGCTCATTTTCAATGGAGATCAAAATAAAAAACAACAACATTTTAGATACTTGGAGGTAATTTGAAAAAGATAAAGATTATAGCTGGTTTAGCTCACGTAGATTACGGTCACATGGCCGATATTGTAAAAGAAGTGAGTGATGCTGGGGCAGATTATATACATTGCGATGCTGCCGATATGCACAATCTAAAAAATATGCAATTGATGGGAGGACACCAAATTATTGAAGGTATTCACCCCTTTACTGATAAACCGATCGAATGTCATGCTTATTTCGAAACATGTGACAAGCTGTTCATTGAAAAAATTGCTGCTGCCGGAGCAGATATGCTCATCCTGCCTGCTGAGAATTTCATCGGTGCACCTCTTGCATATATCATGAAATATTGTAAGGATTTTAATTTGAAACTCGGACTGACGATTGGTTGCTTTGCTCCACTTTGCTTTGTAGAAGAGGCAATCTACTATCTAGATCGATTGCATATCGTAATTCATGGATTGAACGATGATAATTGGTACTGGCGTAAATCTGCCTTACCGCTTATTCAGAATGCCAAAAATTTAATTTCAGAACGCAATCCCAATTGCGAATTGGTTGTTGATGGTGGAGTGCGGCATGATAATGTGGAAGAACTTGTACAAGAAGGCGTAGATGGCATTGTTGTTTCATCAGCGATTTTCAAGCATCCTGAAGGCATAACAGCAGGTGTGAAAACCTTCCGTAAAGTTTTAGATAGTTTTGAATACAGATCATAAGAGTAGATAACCTGGAAGTCAATGGATTGTAAAACAGCAAAACTGAAGATAGAAAAATGTGGCTATTCAGTAGAATCTATTCAGTTAATTCCAGAAGGATCAAATCATTATATTTTTGATGTAAAAACCAAAGATAACTCTGTAATCGCAAGATTCAAAAGAAATCTAAACGGAGCAGTAAAAAGAGACAACCTATTTGGTGGAGTTACAAATATAGATAGAGAGAGCGAAATATACAAGATTCTAACAAATGTAGGATTACCAGCACCCAGGATTATCAAGAAACAAACTGATTTTCTAATTGTGGAAAAACTTCCCGGCCTGCTTTGGCGGGAATACATAGAGTTCAGTGATTTCCATAAAGATAAATTTCTCATTTCTATGTATGAACTTGGTAAAACAATAGCCAAAGTACAAAAGATCAAATTTGAATCATACGGAGATATAATGAGTGAGAGTAAAGTCTATCCTCAATATTTTTCCAATTTTGTTGATAGGTTTTCTGCAGTAATGCAGATGAGAATTTTCCACGCTGCCCGAAAAAAAGTATTCTCTAGAACTGAAATACAAATATTGAAGAAAAAGTTTATAACAAATTGCATCGTACTTAAAACTACACTATCAGAAAAAACTGATCCTGTAATGGTTTTAACAGACTTACATGCCGATAATTTTCTGGTAGATGAATATGGTAAACCATCAGGATTTTTCGATTTGGAATCTTGTCAGGCAGCTCATCCAGCTTTAGAAATCTATGGTCTGAAGTTCTTTCTATTTAATTACTTTGATAAGGTAGCATTCAAACAAGCTGAAAAATCTTTCTTCTCTGGTTTTCATGAAGCAGGTGGAAGTTACGATTACAAAGCCTCTGTAAACATTAAATTAGAAAAATTTTTAGCAGCAGGTAGGCTGCTGGAGTTAGCTGAATCTTATCATGGAATTAATGATGGTTTGAGAGATTCCTGGAGTACTTCATTTAAAAATCTTTTATGGAAATATATTTATCGAGACGAGATTGAATATTTAAATATTGGTAACATTTTTCGAGCTAAAACCGGACAATCTGAAAAATATTTTGGAAAGCAGCAAAAGGAAGGATAATGAAACTTATTTAAATTATGGCTTTTATAATGTTTGCAGATATCATGGTTACTTTTGATGAGAAAACAGATGCTAACCTTTCTAAATTCTGAAACTTCCCAATCCTTTCAACCCTAGTACAACGATTTCTTTCACAATAAATACCGAAATCAAAAGAAAGGAAATTGCCTTTAGTATTAACTAAAAAGGAGTTGAGAGTTTTTTTTAATGAACTGAAAAATTTAAAAAAACTTGTCATCTTTAAAACAATTTATTCATCTGGCATCCGGCTAAGTGAATTGATAAATTAAAAAATTTCGGACATTGATTCTGAAAGGATGTTAATTTATATTCGCGGCGGTAAAGGCATGAAAGAGCGAGTCACATTATTATCGGGAGAGCTGCTAATTTTATTACGGCAATATTTTAGAAGATACAAACCAAAAACCTGGTTATTTGAAGCTACCGAGAACAAGCAATTCACACCGAGAGCAATTCAAAAAATGTTTCATGATTCTTTTGATAAAACCGGGATTCTAAAGAAGGCTACTATACATACATTACGACATTGTTTCGCTACACATCTTTTAGAACATGGAACAGATCTAAGATACGTACAACATCTTTTGGGACATAAGAATTTAAAAACTACTGAAAGATATACTCATGTCTCAAAGAATGCAATTGATAGAATTAAAAGTCCGTTAGACGAGTTGAAACTTAATGATGAATAATATCGGAATACTACAAAAAAGGTCGGGGACACACTCATTAGCAGCAACTAAATAAAAAATGAAAAAGGATATCCCAATGGCAAAATATTTTCTATATTTTCTTCCTCTGAATATATTTATCTTAATGGTCTTTACTCAAACAAGTTATCATTTTCTTAGATATCAAAAAGACAAAAATAGATATGTTCCCAAAGAAAATTTATTGAAAATTGGTTCTGACACACTAAAAAAACACCACATTTATTTGGATCCAACTGGAAAATATTTTTTCGACAATAAGTTTATAGATTCATTATTAAATAAAGATGAGAGATTAATATCATTTTTACAAGATGTCCGATTTGTAAAACAAGAAATTCTTATAAATACCGGGACGAAACAATTCAGTGCATTTATGCTAAATTCAGAGCGTTTATTAAAATCATCAATAGCAGTGGGAATAAACCATGACAACACAAAGCAGCTATGCTATAAACCAGATGTTTTCAAAATGCTGTTTGATTTAAAAGATTTAAGCATTTATGATGTTCTAAGTCTTGCTTCACGGTTTAGCTGTGAATGCAATGGCTATGATATTACTTCTTTCGACATTAATGAGTTAGATAAAAATCAAAAAATATCCTATTATAATGCATATAGGGCTTTTTTGCGAGAATCGTTCAGTATTTTAAAACCAATAAAGGTGTCTGCGAAGTTATCGTTTTGGAACTTTTTCCACTATACTATTATGACTAATATAACAATGAATTCTTCAGATGTCGAGTCGAGGTCATCAAATTATCCTGTTGTATTTTTTGCATTGATTACTTATTTCCTTTTGGCATTGCAGGCAACAATTTTAGGCAGAGGCTATGAGAAAATGATAAATACCTAACTATTCGGTCCACCTGAGTTAAAGGCAATGATTGAATTAAATGATAAAAAATGGTAAATTTGAATTATGAATTTATGGATAGTGTTGCAGCTAACAGGCGTGTCGTCTGTGGGGCTGGTTTGTGGTTTTTGCCTGAACCTTACGATTCAAGGTTTAGGTTGTTTGTCTACGGCTGGAATCCTTCTGATTCCGCCGCACACGCAAAACATTATGCCCATTTGAGTAATTGAGAATAGATATACTTGACTTAAAAATGAATGCAAAGTTTTTTGAAAAAGTGGTTAAAGTTGATTGGATAAAATATAATGTGTGATGTCTAAGAAAAAATATTCTCATTTGTTGTTACCTCACTAAATAAGAGGAATAACAACAATAGGTGTTACGCACAATTTAGTATGTAAATAAAATGGGGATAAATGAGATATTTTACATATATATCAGTAGAGAAAGTTGAACAATTTATTCAACAAATTGAAGAGTATGATATTCTTGAATATAATGAAAATAGGATAGAAGAGAAAAATAAATCTATTGCACCTGGACTTAGTAATTTTTTAGGTGTTTTTAAATTAGGAATTACTTTTGGAAGAAAGAACCAGATTTCTGTTGCTGAAGTAAAAAAGAAAACGACTATTCAAAAACTTTCAATTGTTTTAGACTTTTTAAAGGATAAACAAGAAGTACCTGATTTGTTACATACATTAAATGATAATCTACCATTAAAAAGTTTATATTATTGGTATTCAGGCAATATTAATTATGTCAGTAATGATAATCATTATGTAAAACTTGAGATTAAAATCAAAGATATCAAGATTGAATTAAATGCTTCACTTAAATACTTTTCTGACATTAGCAAATCTGGCGACATGTATGTTACAGAAAATTCAGGAGGATTCTTTTGGGGCGTTAATCTAAACTGCCAAAGTTTAATTATTATTCAAGGCCGAAATGATAATACTATTATCGGAACACCATTATTTATTTCTATTAATTCAATTGATTAA
>CAYWPW010000117.1:0-6396 GCA_964460095.1 uncultured Candidatus Cloacimonadota bacterium | reverse complement strand
ATTCTCGTATTATCCTCATCGAACCAGCGGTTTCCATATTGAAGTTTGAAATAATATGAGTTTGGAAAATAAGATAATTTCAGTTTTGCATCATTAAATAAAAAAGAGTTTCTGGATTCATGCCTTTTTTCTGAATAAAAAAAATCGTTCTTTAAGGAAATATTGAAATGATCGAAATTCCCTTTGAATTCATGCTGCCATCTTAATCCTGATTTTAATTTTGTATTTACTGCATTACCTGCATTTGGACTGGCAGACGTAACAACGTCGATATCATCCGAAGAACCTGTGAGAAACGCTTGATAACTGATTTGACTCCAATTAAGAATCTCAGAATTTCCGATAGAGAAAATTACAAATAATATAAATAAAACTATTATTTTCTTCATTAATATATGGCATCTTTTGGACAAATATAGATGCATTGTCCGCACTGATTACATTTTGTCTGGTCAATAACTGCTTTTCCATCTTCACCAAAATCTATCGCATCCACAGGACAAACTTGCAAACATTTTTCACAGGAATTACAAGAGCTGCTATCAATATTGTATTCCAGGTTACTGATTTTCTCGCATCCTAAAAAGATGATGATTCCAAGTAACACAATCAGAATTAGATGAATTATTTTTTTCATTCGGATTTCCTGATGGCATTGTATGTGCAGGATTTCACACAAATTTCACACTCGATGCAAACTTTTGCATTGATAACTGCTTTGCCATCTATGATCTGGATTGCATCTACAGGACAAACCAATAAACAATCTCCACAACCTACACAATAATTGGTTTCAATATAAATTTTACTAATTTTAATAGCAAATACAGAAATCGTTAATAATATTAGGATTAAAAATATAATTTTTTTATTTTTCATTATATTCTCCTTTCAAAAGAGTTCTGCAAAATGAAGAAAAGCTTGTCTTTCTGAGGATTCTTCCAGAGGTAATCTTTCGAAGAATCTCATCATAAGCGGAGTTCCTTCGAGAGAAAAGCAAGATGAATTCCTCAGGATGACAAAAGACAAAAACACCCGAGTATGCAGAACACATTTTCCTTTTGTATTGTGATTTATCAGTAAGCAACCACAAATCGATGAATTAAGTTCCAAGGACAGTAGGAAACACATGTTCCACAAGCTGTGCAAAGTTCAGGGTTAATCGTTTTATAACCCGGTCCTTGGGATATAGCTCCGTAGTTGCAAGTATTTATGCAGTGGGAACAGTTATGGCAGGCAGCGTGATTGATTTGATATACTATCTTACCACCCGGGGAATTGGAAACATCACCTGCATTGCTATTTTCATCAAATGCTTTGATGGCAAAATAATAGATAGTTCCCGCCTGCAAATTTGCCACGCTACAGGTTTGATAAGTTCCGGCAATTTCCGGTTCCGGAGGATCAGGATATAAAGTTGCATTTTGCCAGTTTAATTCAGTTATTGGGGCATTGTGATATCGGATTTCATAAAAGGAAGCAGCTCCCTCGTCACCGTCGTCTCCGGGTGCAGTCCAGCTTATTTTTATGGTTGAAAGGTTTACCGGAATAATTTCCAGAACAGATAAATCTGTTATTGCTGAAGGCGGTATTAAATCTTCTTCTAAGATAGCTGTGGTATTGTTTGATATGGGTGAGACATTCAGGACATCATCATAAACTTTGATGGCGAAATAATAGGTTATGCCGACAATTCCATCTGAAAAAATATAATTCTGAATAGAACCTGGAGGAAGTGGAACGGGAGGATTTGGTAAAAGTTCTGCTTCATCCCAATTTTCTTCAGTTATTGGAATCTCAGCATATCGGATTTCATATTCGTAGGCAGTTCCTTCATATCCATCATCACCGGTAGCAGTCCAGGTTAGAATTATATCAGATTGATCTGGTTCAGCATCCAGGTCATCGATTGCAGCAGGAGGAGTGTAATCCGGCAAATTTGCAGTTGTTTCATTTACAACATTAGATAGAGTAGAAAGATTTTGTGCGTCATCTATTGCTTTTACAGCTGCATAATAATTGGTTGATGGCTCTAATTCAGTAATCACAATGGATTCCAGAGTTCCGGGAGCTTGAGGTATCATATTTTGGGAAAATTCAGGTAAAAGCTCCCAATTCAAATTCGAGATTTCTACAGTACTTATTTTTATAATATAAGATTGAGCAGTTCCTTGAAAGCCATCATCACCAACAGCAGTCCAGTTCAATTGAATTGTTTCTGTGGAAACAGAGCCAACAGATAAGTCGGTAATTTGAGCCGGAGGAGTTGTATCTTCAAGTAAAGTTGAATTCACAACATTTGAAAGAGGAGAAACATTAAGAACATCATCCAGAACTTTAATAGCAAAAAAGTAAACAGTTCCCGGTTCTGCATCGAGATAAGAATAATTTTGCTGAGAACCGGAAGGCAGCGGAGTCGGGGGATTGGGGAGAAGTGTAGCATCATCCCAATTATCTTCTGTTATCAGCTCATCATAAACTTTTATTTCATAAGCATATGCAATTCCTTCCAGCCCATCATCTCCGGTAGAAGTCCAGGATAATGTAATTTCTGTTTCAGAAGATTCAGCCTGAAAATCATCGATTGCTGCCGGAGGAATCGTATCGGGAATTTCCGAAGTAATTGCATTAACAACATTAGATAGATTGGAGAGATTCTGAAAATCATCCAGAACTTTGATGGCAGCAAAATAATTTGTGGAAGATTCCAAACCTGTTATAATAAATGATTCAGGTGTTCCTGATTCTTGAGGAATAATATTTTGTTCATATTCTGGTAAATTATCCCAATTTCCGTTTGTGATTTCTAAAGTATCTATCTTTATGATATAGGATTGTGCAATGCCTTCAAAACCATCATCACCAACTGCTGTCCAATTCAAAAGAATCGTATTTTGAGAAACAGAACCAACCTCAAGATCCAAAATAGAAGCTGGCGGAGTTGTATCTTCAAGCAGGGATGAATTCACCACATTGGAAATCTCAGATTCATTCAGAACATCATCATAAACTCTTATGGCAAAATAATATACCATTCCGAATTGGACATCCCCAAACAGATAAGATTGCGGGGAACCGGACGGTAATGGTGTGGGAGGATTTGGTAAAGTTTCCGCTTCATCCCAGTTGGAGGTATTAATAGGAGCATCATGAACTTTGATGATATATTCATAGGCAATTCCTTCCAATCCGTCATCTCCGGTAGAAGTCCAGGACAAAGTAATTTCTGTTTGAGTCGATTCTGCCAGCAGATCATTGATTGCAGCAGGAGGAGTTTCATCCGGTAAAATTGAAGTTGTTTCGGAAATTACATTTGATAGAGAAGATAGATTCTGAGCATCATCCAGAACTTTGATAGCTGCAAAATAATTTGTGGATGCATCTAAACCTGAAATTACAATTGATTCGGATGAACCGGATTCCTGCGGAATTAAGTTCTGTTCATATTCTGCAATTTCTTCCCAGTTTTGAATGGTTATTTCTTCATTCGATATTTTTATAATGTAAGATTGTGCAGCTCCTTCCAAACTATCATCACCAACCGCTGTCCAGTTTAATAAAATCGTATTTTGAGAAACAGAACCAACTGAAAGGTCTGTTATAGGAAACGGAGGAATTGTATCCTGAATGATGCCTTGAATCGTAACTTGTTGCGCAATTGATTCACAGCTTTGTTCAACTTCGTCAAATGCCTGAAGCTGAACTGTGAGCATCTCATTTTCAGGCAGATCCTGAAATGTCCAATCTTCCAAAGCTCCGGCTTGAAGCGGCAACGGAATTTCAAAATCAGTTTCTATTTCTATTCCGTTTTGGTCTTTTAGACTAAATTCATATCTGAAAGCGCGACCGGATGTGGAGTCATCACCTGTAGTAATAAATTGGATGTTCAGTTCTCCAATAGAATTTGAGACAGCATTAAAATCGTTGATTTCTGCAGGTGGGATGAGATCTCTTTTGATAGTTATCGCATTTTCCGGGCATTGGAACTGGTTTATGCATTTCATGCATCCAACACATTTATCCGAATCGATATAAACTGTGTAAGTTCGATTATCGATTTTGATCGCATCTTCCGGGCACTGGAAATCATTTATACATTCATAACAAGCTGTACATTGGGAATATTCAACACGGATATCTTCAGCAAAGTGTAATATTTTTTTCACACTGTCCGTGCAGCTTATCAAAAGAAATAAAACAAATATTAGAATGATAATCCAAACCAGATTCTTTCTCATAATCATTAAATCCTGAAACCTTTAAATTCAATAAATCAAAATTAATTAATTAATTTAAGCATCATTTATTCCATTTAACAAAATTTATTTTTGATTAGATTTTTGTCAAATTCCAAATCCAAGTAATTTAGTAAAATATATATTTTCCACATATTTAATTTTATAAATTACATACTGTTAAATACTTATTTTGAAATCCTTTCGTCCTCGAGTTTTTCTTGGGAATACCATTGCAAGCGAAGTTGAACTTCGCTTGCAATGGTATTACAAAGTTCAACTTTGTAACGAGAAAAAAATTACATAAATGTACCTTATATTTTCAGAATTGCTATCTATCCTAAATTTAATAAATAATTGGACATTTTAAGATAAAAATATTGAAGTGCTCCAGGTTTCGCTTATGTTTTTATGAAGGAGTGATAGATGGCTGAAGTTTCTAAAAGAATAGCAGTTCTAAAGGTTAATGCTCAAAAAAAGAATTTGCCTGCAATAACTTCTTTTATCAGAGAAATATCTAAGCAGCAGGGGTTTAAAAAATCTGATGTGAATAAATTGGAACTCATCACTGAAGAAGCTTGTTTAAACGTGATTGAACATGCATTTGAAAATAATGAGGATGAGTATCTTGATGTGATTTTAGAGAGAAAACCCACGAAATTTGTGATTGCTATTGAAGATCAGGGATTGCCCTGGGATATGAAGCAGATGGAAAAAACTGGAAAAACCGGCATTGGAATACTTCTCATGAAAGCTTTCGCTGATGAAATGCGCTCGTATAATTTAGGAAGAAAGGGAAAGCGACTTGAATTTGTGAAAAATGTTCCTTATAATTCCATTGATATAGCAAAAGATGAACAAATCAGTAAACAAACAGAAACTGAACTTGCACCTTTAGATACTCCTTTAGAGATTCGTCTAATGAATCTGGATGAGGGCATTGCTTTGGCAAGATGTATGTATCGCTCCTATAGTTTTTCTTATAAAGAAAGTGTGTATTTACCGGATAAAGTAAAAGATCTGCTGGAAAATGGCTTACAGGTTTCCATAGTTGCTGTAACCGAAGATAATGAAATTATCGGTCATATTGCCATGATGAAAGAAGCCCGGGATTCTGTGGTTGGAGATGTTGGACAGGCAGTAGTTGATCCTCGCTTCAGGAAAAGAAACCTGTTCAAACGAATGAAACAATCCTTGATCGAATATGCCAAAGAGCAGGGAATGTACGGCTTATTTAGTGAAGCAGTCTCTGTTCATTCTTTCACCCAAAAGGGAAATATTGCACTCGGAGCTGTAGAAACAGGTTTGATGCTAGCTAATGTTCCTCAAAGATTTTCCTTTAAGAAAATTCATTCTCACCTGGAAAAACGTCAGACAACTGTGATTTATTATATTCGTGTGAAAAAAGAACCTTTGCGAACTGTATATCCACCGATGCATCACTGGAGTATTATTAATGAAATTTATGAATATGGAAAATTCAACAGGAAGATTGAGAAAATAGCAGATTTTAAAAGTATTGAAATTCCTGAGTCTTCGGTTGTGGAAATTCAAGCTTCTCCGGATGTAAGCATTGCCATGATTTCTGTAAAGAAATTTGGGAAAGATATTGAGAGTATAATAAAACATCATCTTCATGATCTGTGTTTGAATAAGATTGAATGTATTTATCTGGATTTACCTTTATCCGAACCGGCTGTAGCAGTTTATTGTGCTGCTTTAGAAGTATTTGGTTTTTTCTTTGCTTGTGTAATTCCTGAACTTCAAAATGGAGATGTACTGCGTCTTCAATATTTGAACAATGTTAAAATCGATCCCTCTAACGCTGTTATTGTATCGGATTTTGCTAGGAAAATGTATAATTATATTTTAACTGAAGGTCAATCATTGCTGTAATTTTATTTTAGTAGGATCATCTTTCTCGTCTTTTCGAAATCCCCGGATTTCAATTTATAGAAATAAATCCCGCTTCCAACCGGTTGGTTATTATTATCGGTTCCATCCCAAATTACTGAAGATTGATTATTGAATATTGAATATTGTCTAATTTGTTGTCCTTTGATATTATAAATTATCA
Source organism: uncultured Candidatus Cloacimonadota bacterium (assembly GCA_964460095.1). Taxonomy (GTDB): domain Bacteria; phylum Cloacimonadota; class Cloacimonadia; order Cloacimonadales; family TCS61; genus JABMPU01. The sequence goes on along the minus strand of CAYWPW010000117.1, from coordinate 84 downwards.
ACTCCATGTTCTCCATGGTTAAATTGAAATAGATTGTTGTTGTTGGATTGAAGGGGTTGGGGTAATTTGATAATTGAAAATCCA
>CAYWPW010000116.1:0-6434 GCA_964460095.1 uncultured Candidatus Cloacimonadota bacterium | reverse complement strand
TTTTTTGAATTATTTCTGTCAAAGAAAATATTTTTCTGCAGGTAATTTGTGAGTAAACATCAATCCTGCATCCTGCTTGTTAATCCACAAATTTTCACAGATAAAGTGTCAAAACTCTGAACTTAGACCGAATAGAAAAAATGGCAGCCCTAAGGGGAATCGAACCCCTGTTACCGGAATGAGAATCCGAGGTCCTAACCACTAGACGATAGGGCCATAAAAGAAAATATTAATTAGAGGGAACTTCTGTGTAAAATCACGCTGTTTATAATTTGTTTATAAACTATAATAAAGATTCATTTCATAAGGATGCGGTCTGTTCCTCACAGCAACCACTTCCTTCATTTTTTCAGTTATCCAGCTATCAATCAGATCCTTATTGAACACATTTCCGGCAAGCAGATATTCGTAGTCTTCTTTCAATGCTTTCAAAGCTTCTTCCAAGCTTGTAGGAATAGAAAGTAGTTTTGCCTGCCTTTCTTCTGACCATTTGAAAACATTATCGTCAAACGGTCCATATCCGTTTTCTTGTGTCGGCATTATCTTATTTTTGATACCATCCAAACCAGCCATCAGAAGAGCACTCATTGCGAGATAATAATTGCAGGTTCCATCACCTGTGCGAAATTCTATGCGCTTCATTTCTTTACTGGTAGCGTATTTGGGAATGCGGATAGCAGCACTGCGGTTGGCAAGTCCGAAGAATAATTTTACAGGAGCTTCAAAACCCGGAAGTAATCTTTTAAATGAATTTGTACTTGGATTTGTAAATGCAGTCAATGAACGTCCGTGCTGCAGAATTCCTCCGATAAAGTATAGAGCTTCTTCTGAAAGGTTAGCATAATTGCCCTTTTTAAAGAAAATATTTTCACCATTTTTCCGTAGCTGAATATGAAAGTGCATACCGTTTCCAGCTTCATCATAAAGAGGTTTAGGCATGAATGTAGCAGTCAGTTCATTTTCCAGGGCACAATTATGGATGATATCTTTGATATACATCATTTTATCGGTAATGTTGCTAAATTCGATCAATTCGGTTTCAATTTCCTGCTGACCCGAAAGCCCAACTTCATGATGATGATAACGAACGGGACAGCCGATCTCTTCGATCATCTGCACCATTTCTTCTCGAATATCAGCATATTTATCAAACGGAACATCGATGTGATATCCTTTTCTGTTAGATACAGCAGTTCCATCGATATCTTCATAACTGCCGGGCAGGTCTTCTTTATTTTCTGCAGAAGTAAATTTGTATCCTGCACTGAATTTTCCATTGTAGATCTCTGCTTCATTGAACAGGTAAAATTCAAACTCAGGAATCCAACAGGACTCATCTGCAATTCCGGATTTCAACATGAATTCCTTGGCTTTTTTTGCTACGCTGCGCGGATCTTTTTTCACGCCCTTTCTTGTATCTGCATCACAAATGTAGGAAAGCATCCGCAAGGTAGGATGATATGTGAAGGGATCAACCATCGCAGTGGAAGGATCCGGCAGAAGAATCATATCACCGGCTTCAACTGATTTCATGCCAGGAATACTGGAACCATCAAAAGGAATTCCATGCTCGAGTACATAATCCAACCTGCGAACAGGAAAAGAAATATGATACCAGTTTCCAATAAGGTCGGAATACTTCAGATCGACTGTCTTAATCTGGTTTTCTTCGATTATTTTTTTGATATTTTCCAAATTCATAATTACCTCCAAATTATATTTCTGTAAGAGTTCTGCAAAATGAAAAATGGTTGTCTTTCCGTCAAAAGCCGGACACGGTCTGAGGAAAACTTACAAAGGCAAACTTTCGAAGAATCTAATTACAAGCGGAGATCCTTCATAGGCAACAGTAAGTTGAATTCTTCAGGATGACAAAAACACAATATTTTGCATATTTCATTATATTTCTGTTAAAATTTTTACAATGTTATACCAGTTAATAATTTCAGGAAAAAATTAAGCGGTGGCATTATGATTGTTCCGATGATATTCAGCCTGAACACAAAAGAAATTGCCAGGATTATCATCAGTAATTGAGCACCTTGCCGTTCTCGTGCAGTGTACCTGTGATATGCTTCATCACTCAGAAATCCGCCTAAGATTTTTGAACCATCCATCGGAGGAATCGGAATCAGGTTGAACAGCCCCAGAGCCAGGTTTATGAGAATGGCATAAAGCAGCATGCTCAACCAGAATTGAGTTAAACTGCTGGCATGATACATAATATCAGGATTCATTTTTTTTATAAGATTAAAAATAATTGAAAGCAATATTGCCAGGATGAAATTTGCAGCAGGACCGGCAGCGGCAGTGAGAGCCGTATCCTTCTTATAATTTCTGAAATTATACGGATTGATGGGAACAGGTTTTGCCCAGCCAATGCGAGCAATGAACAACATGATCAATCCAAAAGGATCGATGTGAGAAATCGGGTTCAATGTTAAGCGTCCTGCTCTTTTTGCCGTATCATCACCCAGCAGATAAGCCACATATCCGTGACTGAATTCATGCACTGTAAGTGCAATTAATAATATTGGCAATTGTATTATTATTTGAGTTATAAAGTTCATTCTTCCTCTATTTCACCACTTTCAGAAAACGTCTTTTTCCCACTTTGATAATGCATTCATCTGATATTTCGTAAAAAACATCTTTTACTTTTTCTCCATTAATACTTACAGCATTTTGTTTTATCATTCTGCGAGCTTCACTTCCTGATGAACAACTACCACTTTCAAATAGTATTTCAGTTAGCTTAAAAGAGCCATTTTGAATTTTAAATTCCGGCATTTCATCCGGTATTTCTTTCTTGCTGAAGATAAGATTAAATTCTTTCTTTGCTTCATCTGCTTCTTTTTTGCTATGATACGCTTTCACAATTTCCCAGGCAAGTTCTTCTTTAATTAATTTTGGGTTATCACCTTTTTTTAGTCGTTGCTCGATTTCCAAAATCCTGTTTTCATCATAACTTCCGGTTGCATATAAACAATAGTTCAATATCAGATCATCGGGAATAGACATGGTTTTGCCGTATTTATTTTTTGAAGTATCAAATACAGCTATATAATTATTTAAAGATTTGCTCATTTTTTCTTTGCCGTCGGTTCCCATCAGGATGGGTGAGAGGACTGCAACCTGCTCGGGTTGACCAAAATATCTCTGCATATCCCTTCCTGCCAGAATATTGAATTTCTGTTCTGTGGCACCCAGTTCTACATCTGCTTCGACAGCTACGGAATCGTAACTTTGCAAGATAGGATACATAAGCTCGTGCATTCCCAGAGGAAGCCCGTTTTCAAATCTTTTGCGGAATGTATCGTGAGCCATGAATTGGGCAAGAGTAAATTTTCCCATAAGCTTAATTACATCTTTCATGCTCATATTTCCGAACCATTCACTTTGCCAGCGTACTTCGGTTTTGTTCTTATCTAAAACAGAATAAAGTTGTTCCATATATTTTTCTGCATTCTTTTTCACCTGTAATGCTGTTAGTGTCGGTCTGGTTTCGTCTTTTCCGGAGGGATCGCCAATTTGTGCTGTAAAGTCTCCAATAATTATTACGCCGGTGTGACCAATATCCTGGAAATCGCGCATTTTCCTGATTGGAACCAGATGTCCAAGATGAACATCGAATCCGGTGGGATCTATTCCGTATTTGATCCTGAGTGGTTTTCCTGTTTCATCTAACTTTTTAAACTTTTTGATCAATTCATCTTCTGTGATAATTTCTTCCACACCTTTTCGAATTAATTTCATCTCTTTTTCAAATTTCATTTCTTCCTCAAACACTATGGAATTTAAGTATTCCAAAAGCTTTTTTTTGCTTTTTATTGTCAAATCTTTTGCTTTCAAAACGAGAATAATAAAAAAAAACTTAACTTTATTATTATCAATAAGTTAAAATAATATTTAGCTTTTTCTCTATTTATCATTTAAATCCATAATCTTATAAATGATAGATAAATACTACTCTTAAATATAGATTATACCATTTTTTTTCTTATTTTTCTACTCTTGACAAATATAATTTCCATAACATTTTGTCTATGCTTTTTAGGTAAAAGCTTGGTTTATTCACATTATTCGAGATTCGTGTGGATAAGTGTTTTATTAAGATATTTTAAATATTCGCAACTATTTATTTTTAAATAGATTATAACGCTAATTTGATAAGTTGGATGAATGTGAATAAGTTGTCTTATTTATTGCTAAATAGCCAATTAAGGAATTGAGCATGAATGATTTTGAAAGTATTTGGAATAAAGTTTTAGATACCCTGCAAAATAATATCAGCGAGCAAGGATTTAATACCTGGTTCAAAGAAACTTCGCTTGTTGAACAATCTGAAAATCAACTTACAGTAAAAGTGCCTACAAAATTTATTGCAGATTACTTAAATAAAAATTACAGTGGTTTAGTATCTGAAATTTGCTTCAACTTATTCAATAAAAAGTATTTCACAAAATTTACTGTTTTCCATTCTAAAATAATAAGAAAAGATGATTTAACACCTTCTTTTTCAAAAGTGATAACTAACTTTCAAACAATGCTGAATCCAAAATACAGTTTTGAAGAATTTGTGATCGGAGCTAATAATAAATTCGCTCATTCAGCTTCAATGGCAGTTGCCGAATCTCCCGGAAACACTTATAATCCTCTATTTATTTATGGTGAATCCGGTATGGGAAAAACTCATTTGATGCAGGCAATTGGGAACTTTGTCAGGCAGGAATTAGTAAGCAAAAATGTTTTTTATATCTCAACCGAAGAATTTACAAATGAAATGATTAATGGAATTCGTAATAATTCAATGCCTGCTTTCAGAAATAAATTCAGAAATTTTGATGTGCTCTTAATAGATGATATTCATTTTTTATCCAAAAAAGAAGGAACCCAGGAAGAATTTTTTCATACTTTTAATGCTCTTTATGAGAAGAAAAAACAAATCGTCCTGACCAGCGATCGTCCTCCAAAAGATATTCCGGATTTAGAAAAAAGACTTGTAACCAGATTTGAATGGGGACTTTTGGCAGATTTGAAAAGCCCGGATTTTGAAACGAGAGTTGCCATCCTGAAGAAAAAGGCAGAAGCAGAAGAAATCAGTTTAAGTGATGATGTAATGGATTTTATTGCAGAACATATTTATAGCAATGTGCGAGCCTTAGAAGGTTCTTTAATACGAATTTTAGCGTATGCATCCTACAATAATATTGAAACCGAAAACATTACAGTTGATATTGCCAGTGAAATACTGATAGATATGATTTCAGATAAGATCAGAGATGTGAACCTGGAAAAAATTATGCAGAAAGTATGTGAAGCTTACAATATAACTCCAGCGATGATTTTTGATAAAACACGCAAAAGCAATATTTCCTTTCCTCGGCAGATTGCAATGTATCTTTCCAACCTGTTGATTACACAATTATCCCTCAAAGAAATTGCACAATATTACAAAAGAAAAGATCATACAACGGTTTTGCACGCCAAAAAAACAATTGAAGAAAAATTTAAAAAAGATAATGGACTCAGAATTCAAATTGAAAAATTAATTAAAGAAATAAAAAGATAGTTGCTCACATATGCACATTATATTATGTTAATGAATGTAGATAAATAAAATTCGAGAAAAAGGAAAATTATTTTTGTGGATAACTTAGTACTTATAAATATTTATAAACGAGTTATCAACTAAAATTAGAAATGGTTAATTTAATTGGAAATAATGAAATATGAACCAAGTTTTATGCTTATCCTCATATTCACAATACCTACTAAAACTACTAATTTCTTAAATATATAATAAGGAGATTTAATGTATAGAATTTCAAAGGCAATTATTTTTATCCTAATATTTATTTTGATTATTATGGGATGTACTCAAAAGAAGAATACGGTCGGAGTACCAAATGTAAATAATGAACCAATTGAGATGATAATTTCAGATACAACCTATTTTGGAAATTTTTATAGTTTTGAAGATAGTTGCAGAAATTATATTGGTAATTCAAAACTTGTTGTAGGAACTTATGAAAATAATGAAGCAAAAAGTTTAATAAGATTCACAAGTTTACCAGATACGGTTTATCAATTTGATTCGGAAAATATAACTCTCACATTATGGCTGGAAAATTCATTGAACTTTGAAAGTTTAGAGTTTGGAAAACTTAAACAGGAATGGGTCGAATATTTAGTTACTTGGGAAGCTGCTACAGATTCCACAGATTGGGAAGATGACTTCTTTGAAAGCCTGGATTTTACGTTTGATGTAGAGCAAACAGACAGTCTGAATATCGAAATTCCAATTGAAAAGTTTTATTCAGAAGTAAACAGGTCATATTTTGTGATCGATTCTCTTATTTATGATTACGGTTTAATCCTTTATTCCGGTAGTTCGGATGATGAAAATCGTTTTATAGAAATTAAATCAAGAG
>CAYWPW010000115.1:0-6460 GCA_964460095.1 uncultured Candidatus Cloacimonadota bacterium | reverse complement strand
TACGGATTTTGATATTCAACGGGGCGTTGAAAAGATTGAATCTTATTTACAGGAATCCTGCTCTGAATAACCTTATTAAATAATGAGTTCTGCAAAATAGAGATTTATCATAATATCAACTTCGATTAGAAGAGGAACAAACCCATGTCCATAATTGGTAAAGTTATCAGAATTATCGGTATATATGATAAGTTAAGAAATCATTTTATAGATTCCTTGTTGGTTCCGTTCGCTACTAAAGGTCAGATAGGAATTCGTGAAGCCAGATTTCTAGGAGAAATCACACGCAAACTTAATACGGACAGAACAATTATTGAGATTGGTACACTATTCGGTTATTCAACACGAGTTATCGCAGAGAACATGAGAGAAAACCAAGAGCTTTTAACAGTCGACATATTTTGCTGGAATCCTTGCGATTTGACTAACGAACAGCATAAGCGAATCACAAAGATTTCTCTTGCTGATACTATCGAAAAGCTCAATGTTAAGATTGTTATTGTGGATAAAAAAAAGTTCTATGAAGAATATAAAGGACCAAGCCCGGAGATGGTTTTTTTAGATGCAGATCATTCTTATGAAGCTACAAAAGCAGATATTGACTGGGCTTTATCTGTTGGAGCCGATGTAATCTGTGGTCATGATTATTCAGAAAATATGCCCGGAGTTATGAAAGCTGTAGATGAAAGTGGTGGAATTGAAAAGTTAGTTGATACTCTTTGGGTTTTAAAAAAGACATAAGTTCGAAGTTAAAATAACCAAACCTGAGAGGATTACATTCCAATAAGAAAAATTTATGAGGAGAATAGATGGAAAAATTAATTTTAGGGAAAGCAAAAAATAAAGAATTATCTATTTCTACCAATATTCTACAGCGTCATTTTGCCTGTTTCGGTTCTTCGGGCAGCGGCAAAACAGTTGCCTGCAAGGTTCTGGTAGAGGAGCTGGCAAGAAACGGCATTCCTATTATAGCCTTTGATCCACAAGGAGATATTGCCAGTTTTGTGGAAATCGAAGATGAAGAAAAAGTAAAGAAAGCCGGAACTTCTATTGAGATTCGCGATTCTTATATCCAAAACACTGAAGTAATAATCTGGACACCCGGAAGCTCAAAAGGTTTACCTTTATCGATAAATCCGCTTCAGTTCGAAGGTGTAGAAGAAATGGATGCTGAAGATAAAATCAGGTTTCTTTCAGCAACTGCCAAAAATTTGGTTAGCCTTATTGGATTTGATAATTCTACAGATGAAGGAAAATCTGCAGAATCTATCTTAACAGTAGTTTTTGAATACTGCATAAATACAAATATCAGTTTAAGAGGATTTAAAAATCTGATTGAGCTTCTTTCAGATTTACCGGAATCTGTTGCAACAATAATAGAAACAATCAGTTCGGATAAACTTCTCAAACTATTAATTAAAAAGTTGAGTTTGCTTACTTTAGGTTCCAGGAGATTAATCTTTGAAACCGGAGTTCCTGCTAATATCGATGTTCTGCTGGGCTTGGATGATCCCAATGGTAAAACACGTATTTCCATAATTTATCTGAATACACTTCATACCCAGGAAGAGAAAGAATTTTTTATGGCAAATATTACCCAGATGCTTTACAACTGGATGCTCAAACATCCGCTTTCAGAAGGTCAGGAAGGAATTCAGTGTGCATATTATATCGATGAAATTGCGCCCTACATCCCGCCTGTGAAGAAACCAGCCTGTAAAGACAGTTTAACACTTCTTTTCAAACAGGCTCGCAAGTATGGAGTTGGATGCATCATTGCCACTCAGAATCCGGGTGATATCGATTACAAATCCATTGCTCAGGTTTCCACTTATAATATCGGAACTTTATCTACGAAACAGGATATTAAGAAGGTCAAAACCCGCCTTGATTCAATGGCTCCCCTGGAAGCTGATAATATTATCAAAAAGATACCATCTCTAAAAAAAGGTAATTTTTTGCTTTTATCTCCGGATGAATTCGATAAAGTTCAGGAATTGAAAGTACGCTGGCTGGTGACAAAACATAATGTTCTCAGCGAGGAACAGCTTTCGCAATTCATTTCGGAAGAGATAAGAGAAAAATATAAGAAAACTGAAAAACCATCTGAAACAGAAGAAATAAAAGAATCAAAGGAAACAGAAGAAGCTGGAATTGAAGAAGAAAAAGAAAAACTGGAAAAGCCCTCTAGAAAAAGTATCGATGAGGTTTTGTACGTGAGAAACCAGATTTTTGAAAAAGACCTGCTTAAGATAGTAAAACCGCATTTAGCAGGTACAATAATTAAATCTGAAGTTCTTACAGATAGGGAATTTTCATATTTATCTCTATTGAAGGTTAATCTCACATTTTACAAAAAGAAAGGTGTTTTCAAAAAGAAAATAGAAGAAATTCCGGAAAATCTTTATCTTAATTATAAAACCCGGGAAATTCTCTATTTTGATTACACCAGCATGGCGTTTAGTTCTTTATTGGATATGGATCCTAATAAAATTGAGGATTTGGATCAGCATTATGAAATCGAGTCCATTCCCAAAACGGAAGTTGATTTTGATTTTCGTTCTATTGGTAAGAAGATCGATGAGAAAGAAATCCGTAACAATATGGAAAGAAAATATCCGGTTAAAGTGAATAGTATTGAGCTTTTACTGATTCCTACCTGGGAATGCACGATTAAAAAGAAAAAAGCTAATGAAACCAGGAAAATTGTTTTTGATGGTGTATTGGGTTGGGAAGTTATTATTAACTAACATTGCGAGATTTGTCACAAGTGATTCCATCATCTTGTGCCAAGTCTTCGGGCTTATGACAAGTCTTCGTAATTTAACCCTATCAGTGTTTTTAAAATTCAAATCCATAGATAAATGAAAATTGTAATTGCACCGGATTCCTTTAAAGGCAGCTTAACTTCACAAGAAGCTGCTGATACAATTTCACAGAGCTTTCTGAAAATTTTCCCGCAAGCAGAAATTGAAAAAATCCCTCTTGCAGATGGTGGAGAGGGTACAACCCAAATACTCATAAACGCAACAAATGGTAAAATATACAGCGAATTTGTTACATCTCCGATTGGAGAAAGAATTAAAGCAAATTATGGGATTCTGGGAGATGGAAAAACTGCTGTTATCGAGATGGCTGCTGCATCCGGACTAAGTTTAGTTCCAGTAAAAAAACGCAACCCTTTGTTTACAACCACTTTTGGCACCGGAGAATTGATAAAAGCTGCACTCAATCAAGGCTGTAGCAAGTTTATTATCGGATTGGGAGATAGTGCCACAACTGATGCTGGTGCTGGTCTTGCTCAGGCGCTTGGCTTGAAGCTGTTAACAGCAGAAAATAAGGAAATTCCTTTCGGAGGAATTGGGTTAAAAGACCTGCAAAGAATCGATATTTCCAATATTGATAGAAGAATTTTGGAAAGTGAAATTACACTTGCTTGCGATGTTAAAAATCCTTTGACTGGACTCTCTGGTACTGCATCTGTTTATAGTGCACAGAAAGGAGCTTCACAGCAGGATATTCAGAAACTTGAATTATATTTAATGAATTTTGTTAATGTTGTAAAAAGGGATTTGGGAAAGGAAATTCAAGCTGTACCCTTCCTGGGAGCTGCAGGAGGATTGGCTGCTAGTTTATTTACTTTTTTTAATGCACGATTAAAATCCGGTTTTGAAGTTATTAGCGATATTTTAAATTTTCCGGAAAGCATTAAAGATGCTGATCTTGTAATTACAGGTGAAGGGAAAATTGATGCTCAAACATTAAAAGGAAAAACACCAATTGGAGTGGCAAAGATTGCTAAAAAAAATAATATTCCTTTGATTGCAATTGCAGGAATTATCGGGGAAGGAGCAGATAAATGTCGTGAAGCCGGAATTGGAGCAATTTTTAGTTTAACTTCAGAAAAAACGAGAACAGAAAAGTCTTTGAAAAATGCTAAATTACTTCTGGCTGAAGTTTCAGAAAAAATTGCTAAAAAGTTTAAGAGGGGTATGTTATTTTGAGGGATAGGACACAATCTATCCTGAAGGTGAAAAGATAACATCAGACTGGACTTCATACCGAATTTATTCGGAGTGGAGTTCAAAATGAAAACTTTCTTTCGCTCAAGTCCAGTTTCACTTCGCTTCCCTGAACTCGAGTGTTGTCAGATCGAGTCCAATTTTTATGGAGAAACAAATGAAGCCGAAAATTTTTGTAACCAGGGAGTTGCCGAAACCTGCAATGGATAGACTAGCAGAAGTATTTGAGGTAAAAGTAAATCCCGAAGATAGAGTCTTAATCAAATCAGAAATAATTGAAGGTGTAAAATGGTGTGATGTACTTTTATGTTTACTCACAGATACGATAGATGCTGAAATTATAAACTCAAATCGTTCTCTGAAGGGAATCTCGAATTATGCTGTCGGATACAACAATATTGATGTTAAGGCAGCAACGCAAAGGGGGATTCCTGTTTGCAATACACCCGGAGTATTAACGGAAACAACAGCAGATATGACTTGGGCTCTGATGTTTGCAATTGCGCGTAGGATAGTGGAAACAGATAAATTTAATAGAGCAGGGAAATTCCAAGGCTGGGGTCCAATGCTCTTTCTGGGAAATGATATTTTCGGTAAGACTCTTGGCATTATTGGGGCAGGTAGAATTGGTGCTGCAGTAGCCAAAAGAGCTATCGGATTTAATATGAAAATCCTATATACTGATAATTTTGAAAATAAAGAATTGGAAAGAAAATTTAAGGCAACAAAAGTAGAACTCAAGGCGCTACTTCGAGAATCTGATTTTGTTACAGTTCAAGTTCCTTTGATGCCTACGACTAAACATCTTATTGGAGAAAAAGAACTGAAGCTCATGAAAAAAACTGCTTATTTAATTAATACTTCTCGTGGACCTGTTGTAGATGAACACGCTTTGCTGCTGGCGTTACAAAAAAAATGGATTGCAGGAGCAGCATTGGATGTATACGAATTTGAACCAAAAATGGTTGAAGGTCTATCTGAATGTGAAAATGCTGTTTTGACTCCACATATAGCAAGTGCAACTGTAGAGACCAGAACAAAAATGGGTTTAATAGCAGCAGAAAATGCTATTGCAATTATTGAAAATCGCAGACCACCTGAAATTATCAATCCTGAAGTATTGAAAGCCAAATAAGAGATATAAATGAACCAGAAAAGAATCCCGTATTTTTCTGCTGAGGATATTAAAAAAAAGCTTCCTATGAAAAATGCAATTGAAGCTATGAAAAAAGCTTTTGTTTTACTTTCAGCAAGTAAAGTAAATGTTCCTCTTAGAATGAATATTGAGATCCCCGAGTATAATGGAACTGTATTATTGATGCCGGTTTATGCTCCGGAAATGAATAGGGTTGGATTGAAATTTTTATCGATTTTCAATGATAATCCATCAAAAGGATTACCTGCAATACAAGCTTTAGTTTTTCTTATGGATGCTGAAAATGGCAAACCTCTGGCATTAATGGATGGTTCATATTTAACTGCTCTTCGCACTGGAGCTGCTTCTGGTGCAGTAACCGATCTTTTAGCACGAAAAGATTCGAAAGTTGCGGCTATTTTCGGTGCAGGAGTTCAGGGAAGAACACAGCTTGAAGCAGTTTGCAGCGTAAGATCAATTGAAAAAGCTTTTATATTTGATCGAAAGTTTGAACGTGCCCAAGAATATGCCAACGAAATGAGCAAGAACCTTTCTATCAACGTGATTGTTGCAACTTCGCAAAAAGTTTTAAGACAGGTCGATGTTATCTGTACTGCAACAAATTCCACAGTGCCTGTTTTTAAAGATGAGAATCTGAAGCACGGAATTCATATTAATGCAATTGGTGCATATCAACCTAAAGACTGTGAGATACCTGTTGAAACTATCATTCGTTCAAGACTTTTTGTTGACCATAAAGAATCTTGTTTATCAGAAGCAGGCGATATCCTCATTCCGATCCAGGAAAATCTAATCAAAGAAGATCATATTTTGGGTGAGATTGGAGATGTAATTTCCGGAACCAAAAAAGGACGCACTTCTGAAGATGATTTAACTCTTTTTAAATCTGTTGGAAACGCAATTCAAGATTTGGTAGCAGCGGATGAGGTTTTTCGTTAGTTAACTGTTTCGCTTAGAATGACAGTTTTTATTTAATTTTTTCTACTTTACCTATTTAATGTCCAAGCCAACCTTACAACAGCCATTTTAATAGAGGAAAGTCTTAAATAAAATTTGAAATTTCTTCTTCAAGATAAATTCTGTTTTTTTATTTTAATCACAAAAATCAGTTTCGAAAGTTCTCCTATTTACTTCTTTGATTTTCTTTTTCGAGTTAATGATAGTCCGCCAAAACCCCCAAGTATTGCAATGTAGAAAGCAAAATCATACAACCAGCCTCTATTTGCAGCCTCATAAATTCTGATTGATGGATTGAATATACTGATAATAAGAGAAATAGGTG
>CAYWPW010000114.1:0-6463 GCA_964460095.1 uncultured Candidatus Cloacimonadota bacterium | reverse complement strand
TGTTCATGCTGAGGATTATGATTACATCCAATCTGCAACTGAATTTTATAAGAAAGAAGGTTCTTCTGCGAAAAATTATTACTTGTCACGTCCGGAAATTGCAGAAATCCTTGCTGTTAAAGTTGCCACAAAAATTGCAAAAGAGACCGGTTGTGAATTGCATATTGTTCATGTGAGCTGTGCAGAAGCAGCAGATTTTTTAATTGAAAATAAAATATCTTTTGAAACTGCTCCACATTATCTGGAATTTGATATTACAGATTTTGAAAGGATTGGTTCTGCCTTGAAGACGACTCCACCGGTAAAAGCTCCGGAAAATAAAATGAAATTATGGCAGCTCCTTGCAGATGGAAAGATAAATTTTGTGGCTTCGGATCATGCTCCTTCTCCTAAAGAGAAAAAAAATACCGGTTCGATCTGGACAGATTATTCTGGAATTCCGGGAACCGGAACACTAATTCCGTATTTATTTTCAGAAGGATTTTTAAAAGGAAGGTTAAGTTTGCAGAGATTTATCAAAGTTACATCCCAAAATGCTGCCAGAAAATATGGGATTTCCCATAAAAAAGGCTCGATCGAAATTGGTAAAGATGCAGATTTTGTTTTGATTGATCCTAATAAAAATTGGATTGTTGAAGGTAAGAATTTTTTATCTAAAGGTAAAATCACTCCTTTTGAAAAATCTAAATTTAAGGGGAAAATTATGAAAACAATTCTCAGAGGAAAAGTGATTTACGATTCTGAGCAAGGTATAACTGCTAAGGCAGGCTTTGGAAATTTCTTATTAAAAGAGTAAAATAAGATGGATATCGAAGGAATCGTACTGGCAGCAGGATTTTCCAGCAGAATGGGAAAATTCAAGATGGAAATGTCGCTTAATGGCAAAACCTTGATCGAACGAAGTGTGGAAAGTTTGGATAAAGTATGTTCCAAAATAATTGTGGTAGCAGGATACAAAATCGAGAGAATTAAGGAAATCCTGAAAAGCTATGAAAAAGTTGAAGTGGTTTTTAATAAAGAATTTGAAAAAGGAATGTTCAGCTCTGTAAAGATTGGAATATCTCAAATAAAAGCGGAGAAATTTTTTCTGCTTCCGGGTGATATTCCATTCGTAAATGAAGATGTTTTCAAAAAATTGCTTTCAAAAAAAGGAGATATTATCATTCCTGTTTTTCAAAGTAGAAAAGGTCATCCGGTCTTGATAGATAGCTCACTAATAAATGAAATTCTAAATGAACCTGAGGATTCGAATCTGAAATTGTTTATTGATAAAAAAGGCTTTACAACAGTGGAAGTGCAAGATGAAGCTATTCTTTTTGATATCGATACAGAAGAAGATTATCTGAATTATAGTTCATCCGTAAATAGTGAAAACTTGAGTTAAGTTCGCTTTAGCTGACTTGACTTAAGTTGTCTAATCCATTGAAACATTGTAACTTAACTCAAGACTCCGTCTTAAGTCAAGTTTCCATTTTGTCTGAAAAACCGATTTTACGGACAGACTCTAATTATAAGGAAAAAATATTTTCATGAGAATCTTAAAAGAATTATACAGCAGCATTTCAGCATATCCGGTAAAGGAAGTTTTTGCCGGTGTTTTTGATATTCTGGTTTGGAGCGAAAATCTTGGAATCGCCACAACAGTTATGGAAGAACAACTTCCTCACGCTGGAATTAGAAACTCAAAAAGCTTATTAACAAAAAATACCAGAGAGCTTGCTAAATATGTTTTTTCGGAAAACTGGCTGGAAGCTTCGCTGGGAATGGCAGCCATAAACAGTGCTTTACCAATCCAATCCAACATACAAAATATAAATGCCAAAGAGATAATTCTGAAAAAAGGAAGAGATAAAAAGGTCGGTATTATCGGGCATTTTCCGTTTATTGAAAAGATCAAAAATCAGTTTGAGAAATTGTATGTTTTTGAAAAAAATCCTCGAAATGAAGATTTAAGCGAGAAAGAAATTCCAAATTTTCTGCCGCAAGCTGATGTGATTGCCATTTCTTCTACTACACTCACAAATCATACTTTTGAGAATATTATGCAAAATATCAAAAAAGATTGTTTTGTGATTTTGCTCGGACCTACTTCACCTGTTTCACCCATTTTTTTTGATTTTGGAATCAATGCTGTTTCAGGTGTGTATTTTGATGACAACGAAAAAAGCATTATTGCTCAGGTTAAAGAAGCAACACCTTACAGATTCATTAAAGGGAAAAAATATGTAACGATTTTTCAGGAGGATTATATTGATTAATTTTTATGAGGAAATCGTTCAAATAAAAAGAGAAGGCAAAGAAGCTGTTCTGGTTCAGGTGGTTGATATCAAAGGTCACACACCTGCACAAATTGGCTCTAAAATGATAGTATTTCCAGATGGCAAGAAAATGGGAACTGTTGGCGGAGGAGCGATTGAGTATATTGCTTTGCAGAAAATCAAAGAAATCCTTCAAACGAAAAAGAGCATTTCCATAAAGTATTCTCTCAATAAAGATGAAAAGATTTTAGACGAAAAAGAGACAGGAATGATTTGTGGAGGAGAAGCTACACTTTTTTTTGAATATATCGGTTCAATCCCAAATTTGTATATTTTTGGAGCAGGTCATATTGGGAAATCTCTGGTTTATCATCTGAAAAATCTGAATTATAAAACCATAATTATCGATTGCAGAAAAAATGAACTTGATAAAATCGATGATGTTCAGAAGATTTACATTGAAAAATATCAAGATATTTGTAAGAGTCATTCTTTTAAGAAAAATAGCTTCTTTATTGTTGTCACACATTCTCACAAGTATGATTTTCTGATTCTTAACCAGATTTATGAATCTGATTTGCAGCCCAAATATATTGGTGTAATTGCTTCAAAATCTAAAGCAAAAGAGATGAAAACACAGCTTTTGGAAAATGTTGAAAAAGAAATTGACCTGGACATTTTGTACTCACCAATTGGATTGAATACAGGAGGGAAATATCCATCAGATATTGCCATTTCAATTATTTCTGAGATCCAGGCTATTTATTTCGGTAAAGAGAAACATAATCATTGTCGGCTAAGTTGAAGTGGATTCCCGCTTCCGCGGGAATGACAGCGCCCATGAAAACTTGAGTTAAGTTAGGTTTAGCTGACTTGACTTAAGTTTTCTAACTGGGATAATTCAACTTAACTCATCCTGCTGTCCTTCTCTTAAAAAAAAGAGAAGGAACATAAGAAAAAATGGAAGAAAAAAAACAAGAAGTCATCCCTCTCTTGTGCTAAAGAGAGGGACCGAGGGTGAGTTAGAAAATGTGAAGAAAACAACGGATATTCTCGACTCATATTTCATCACGAGTCAAGTTCATCCCAAAAAATTTGATTAATAAATGGAGTTAATATGAAAAATGAATTTAGAATAGAAAGCTGGAATGAATTGCAGGATAAATTATTTGAAGATTCCTGGAATCCTGAGATTGGCAGGTTTCGTTCAAAATTTGCTTTCAGAGGACTTTGCAATGCGGATTACAAATTGGAAACAACTCTGATACGTCTGGGCGGAAATTTTGAAGAGATGGAAAATCATCTGCTCAGGAATTTCATTAAATATGCACACCGAAGTGTTGTAGAACACGATTCCATCTGGAACTGGCTGGCTGTGGCTCAACATCACGGACTACCCACCAGAATTTTAGATTGGACTTATTCTCCGTATGTGGCAATGCATTTTGCCACCGCAGATCTCGACAGATTCGATATCGATGGTGTGATCTGGGCTGTAAATTATATTGAAGCTCATAAAATGCTGCCAGCCAAACTGAAAATGGAATTGAAAAAAGAGGGAGCGAATGCTTTTACAGTTGATATGATTTTAAACGCAGCCGGGTCTTTCCAGGAATTTTCCAATTTATCTCCGGATAAGGATTTTGTGATATTTATAGAACCTCCTTCTTTAGATGACAGGTTCATAAATCAGTATGCTTTTTGTTCAATTTCCTCCAATCCGCAATTAGTGTTGGATGATTGGCTGAAAAATTATCCTGAAATCTGGAAGAAGATAATAATACCTAAAGAATTGAAATGGGAAATTCGCGATAAACTGGATCAGGCAAACGTTACGGAAAGGGTATTATTTCCTGGTTTGGATGGATTGAGCCAATGGCTGAAAAGGCAGTATAGTCCCAAAGGATAAGGAAAAATCCTACAATCGCTTCTTTCAATGAAACATGCATTTAGCAATTTCAGGGTTGGGATTTGAGAAATAGAATTTGTGAAAGAAACCTTGAAAGGATTAAGCTGGTAGAAGTTTTGAAAGAAATCCTTGCAAGGTTGAAGTAGAAAGATTTATGATTTATCAAAAAGGCAATTATTACCACGTCTTCAATAGAGGATGTAACAAAGAGAATATCTTTTTTACTGGATCTGATTACAAAAACTTACTTACTAGAATCAAACTAACAAAAGGTACATACGGAATTGAAGTTATTGCTTATTGTTTGCTGCCAAATCATTATCATTTTATGTTATACCAAGCATCCAATAAACCGATTTCGGATTGGCTAAGAGATTTGTTTAATGGTTATGTTCAAAGATTTAATCGCAAATATGATAGATCCGGAACAATTTTCGAAAGAACTGCAAAACCGAAATTAATAACATCTGATAATTATCTGATTGATGTGATTCATTATATTCATTTAAATCCGTTTAAACATGGGATGGTGGATAATCCTGAAAGCTGGGAATTTTCGAGTCTTTCGGAATATCTTAGTGAAGAAAACGTGCTTGTCAGTAAAAGAATTTTGAAGAGATATTTCCATGAGGATTATACATATCAAACTTCATTTCAAGAATATATGGATAGCAAGAAATTTGAAGAAGAATTAGATTAAAAAGAAATCCTTCAATCGATTCTCTCAGTGAAACATGCAATTAGCAATTTCAGGGTTGGGATTTGAGAAAAAGAATTTGTGAAAGAAACCTTGAAAGGATTAAATTGGTAGAAGTTTTGAGAGAAATCCTTGCAAGGTTAAGCTACAGTTACAGAGCGGATTTTATTTCCCGGTTTGGATGGATTGAGCCAATGGCTGAAAAGGCAGTATAGCCCGAAGGAGTGATGGGGCGGTACAGCGTACTGCGGATTCGAACAAATCCATCAATATCGAACCAAACAAGGTTTGAATCATAAGATCCAAATGTAAACAGACCAACCAACTTTACAGCAGATTCTGTGTTATATGAAGAAACGGGCAATACTCCATACTTGATTTTATTGTGATAAAAAATTAATTGCTTAAAGCATTTATTTTAGATTTAACTTCGTCGATTGATTTTTGAAGAGATTCGAAATTATCAAAAAAGAAAGTATCATCTGATTGATAATCATCTAGATCAATAAAAAAAGTCTGTTTTAATCCTTTTTGAAAATAACCAACTTTAAAACCATCATTTGTTGAAAAATAACTTTCTCTATATTCGATGTTTTGTGTTGATTCATTTTTTGATTTTTCAATGATTGTTGTTAGAGCTTTGCTTATTTCTTTTAAATCATCTTGTGCAATAACAGCTGTTTTATTAGAATATTCACTTTTTGCAGAAAAGCTAAGAAAATATTGAATTCCTTTACCTGATGATAATCTAATAATTTTAACTGATATTTTTTTGTAAGATGATTCAAGCTTTGGCATATCAAAATAGTCTTTTGTTATCATTGTTCCAAAATCTGATAAAAACATTTCGTATGCAGATTTAGGAGTTGTCATTTCTTGTTGTGCAAGCACTAAATTAATAGATAATACCATTAATAAACATAAGAAGATGTTCATTTTTGAAAAATTCATTTTTCCCCCGACATTTTCTTTATTCTTGCCCGTTTTTATATAATGTTCTGGTGTGATGAGGAATCAGAATGATTCCACTCAAGATGAACCAATCAAAGTTTGAATCGATATGAATTGATAACTACTTTTCATTTGTTTTTAATATATTCAGTTATAGATTCTATTGAGTTAGCAATTTTCATTATATTTGCTTCTATATCTTCAGGACTATTTACTTTTGGGGCAACTGATCTAATATAAGAAAAATTAATTACGCTTTTTTCACAAAAATATCTATTATTATATTGATACTTAATTAATAATGTTGCACTATCAATTGAAGTAACACCTTTAGCATACCTAGAAGTACCATGATCGAAAAATGATCGAATTACTTGATTGGGTGCTATACCTGAAAGATGGATTTTGCCATAACTATCAATAATTAGTGGTGTCTGCCTTTTTTCTGAGCAATAAGATTCTAACTTCGGTTCTGATGTAATTTCTACATTTTCAGCAGTGCGATTTCCAGTATTACGTATAATTAAAAAAAGATTAGATGGCTTTTTAATAGGCTCTATTGATAAACTTATGAATGGGCGATTTTGCTCATTTTATAGTGCACCCCATTGTCCAGACAAAAATCCCGTTTGTATAAGTTAACATTTA